>DAOTAI010000220.1:0-8503 GCA_035593865.1 Acidobacteriota bacterium | reverse complement strand
CCTTGCTCCTGTCTCCCAAATGTTCCGCCTTCCCTCCTGCATAGCATCTACGAAGCCGTCGCCGGTTTTTGCAATCGGCTGCGGTATTCGAGGACCTCAAAAACCTGAGACGCTGCCGCGCTTTCCTCGCGCTTCGGCGATTGGAGATCGGTAAATAGTCAGCGCTACTTCATGTTCTCGACCAGCATCAAATCGAATCCCTGAGCGTCGAACTGAGCGTAAATGATTCGCCGCTCGTCGGCTGAAATGGAGAGACCCCAGGCAGCGGGCTTGGCGATCGTCGCAAACCTCTTTACTTTTCCGGTTTGGTAAATGAGAAAATCGATTCCCCAATCGGGATTGGGCTGAGGAATGAAGTAGATACCCTTGCTTGTTAACGCATAGTCATTCCCGTACACGCGGTCGACGACCTTCGTTTCCTGAGTCCCATCGACCGGCATTCTCCACAGGGAACTGTAATAGTGTCCTGTAGTTTCTTTGAGGAAGTAGAGATACTTGCCATCCACAGATTCGGCAGGAAGGATTCCGCCATTTTGCGTCACTTGAACTGCCGTACCGCCTTCAGCCGGAATTTTCCAAATCTGCGGTTCTCCGGTACGATTCGAGCTGAAGTAGATCCACTTGCCGTCTCGAGAGTAGCTCGGTCCCTTATCGTCTGAAGGATCGTCGGTTAGTCTCTCCGGGTTGCCTCCTCCCCGGCTGATCACGTAGATGTCGTCGGAGCCAGCAGCGCGCGACCCGAAAACGACGCGCTGGCTGTCCGGGGACCATGCCGGCAAGTCCGTCTCGGGCCCACGAAAGGAGGTCAGCTGGAGCGAGCCGGAGCCGTCTGCTCCGCAGATCCAGATCTCTGGGCTGCCGGAACGATAAGAAGAAAACGCGATATAGACCCCATCCGGGGAGAATTGCGGCGTGTGATCGACATATGTCGATGCGATCAGGTTGGTCGGAGAGGCGGGGGCTTCTCCGGAAAGGGGGATCTTCATCTGCCAAATGTTCACGTCCGTGATCACCTGCGCAAAGGCCATCCGGTCTCCCTTGGGCGAGAATACGGGGCCGAATGAGCGCTGCGTTCCGGGCAACGCGCGCTCCTGCCCTGGGTGCAGCGGATCAAGACGCCACAGGCGCGGATTGTGCCGGGAGCCGGAGACGTAAAAGATCTCCTTCCCGTCGCGGGTCCACTCCGGTCCATAGCTCCGATGGTCAGAAGTAAGGACTACCGGTTGACTTGCGGCCGCAAGTTGGTCATCGAGGGTCAAAACGTAGATATCGGAGACGTTCTCGCTCCGGTAACGAGCGAAGGCCAGGCGGTGTCCGTCAGGAGAGAAAGCCGGTCCGGTATCGCCTGCAAATCCGACGGGGGGCGCGGTGAGACGGCGCTTTTCTCCGGACTCGACCGACAGCAGAAACAGCCCGGCCGGTCCGGTTCCGGTGCTTTGATCCGGGACCACGAGCCACTGGCCGCTCGGGTGCCACGCCACGTTGCGATTCCAAAGGAGATACAGCCGGAAATCGACCTCAGCCAGGGTGCGCTCCGCTCCGCCGAGTGGCGGTTTCAAAACAACAGCATACTTCCCCGAACTAGTCTCTCTAAGGAAGGCAATCCAACGCCCGTCGGGCGACCAGGCTGGGTCCCCTTCCCATCCGCGGTAATCGGTGAGCCGAGAGTAGCCGTCTGAATGGAGCTGCTTGACATAGATATTCTTGCTGTCTTGTCTCTCGCCGTCCCAATCAAAAGCGACCAGCGTGCCGTCCGGCGAGAAACTGGGGAATGATTCCGATCCCGGATAGCTGGTCAGAGGCACATATGCGAGCGGCGACTGGCCTCTGGTTTCTGAGCTGCCCTGCAGGACGAGGAGCCAGTAGAGCAATGCACCAACCAGCGCGACTGAAATCAGCACGATCGCCCAGGTAACGGCCGGTCGAGAGGCCCCTTGCGAGAAAGCCGGGTGTGCCCCGGAATCGATCAGCCGTTTAAGCGCTCGCAGATCCGTCAGCAAGTCGCCGGCTGACTGGTAGCGCTTTTCCCGATTCTTCTCTAGGCACTTCGCAACAATTGTTTCGAACTCACTGGGAACGAGCGCATTGAGCTGGCTGAGAGGCTCCGGCTGGCCAGTCAGAATTCGACCTACAGTCGCAGCAGCAGAGGACCCCGAAAACGGTCGCTTACCCGTCGTCAGCTGATACAGGACCGAGCCCAGGCTGAATATGTCCGTGCGCGCATCCAAATCCTCGCCCAAACACTGTTCGGGACTCATGTAGTCAATCGTGCCCAACACAACACCCTGCTGCGTCGCCCCTGAGTCAGGCGCCTTGTCTTCGCTTCTATCGATCTTTGCCAATCCGAAATCGAGTATTTTGGGCATGCCGCGCGGGGTCACGATGATGTTGGCGGGCTTGATGTCCCGGTGGATAATACCCTTGCCGTGCGCTTCATCGAGCGCGTCCGCCAGACTGATCCCGATATCGAGAACCGATGCTATGTCAGGCCGGTTCTTCGCGGCCCAATCCGACAGCACGTCGCCCTCGATGTATTCCATCGCAATGAAGCGAACTCCACGCGCCTCGCCGATTTCGTAGATGGTGCAAATGTTCGGATGATTCAGGGAGGAAGCCGCCCTGGCTTCCCGGGTAAACCGACTCATCGCGTCCCGGTCGAAAGCGAGTTTGGCGCCGAGGACCTTGACCGCCGCCCTTCGGCCAAGGCGAGTATCGCGAGCCCGATAGACGTCCCCCATTCCTCCGGACCCGATCAAGCCAAGCATCTGGTAGGATCCAAGCTGCTGACCGACCAGAGAGGGCCGATCAGCTCCGTCTTCGTCTAGACTGTTTGCTCCGCGAGTAGGCAATACAGGATCTCGCATTTATCTGTTTCCGGCCGCAAACTCCCGACAGCATGAAAGCATCAGGAATCGCCCTCACGGCGATGCTGCTGTTGAGTTGCCTGGAACGCGCCTCGAGCCGCATGCTTTAGCGCCACACCTCCCGCCGCGTTTTCACTTGTGGATAATTCAGTATACCCCAGGAGCGACGCTGGTCATGTCGGACGGCACATTGACTATGCTGGCGCGAGAAACGTCCTCACGAGAGCCAACCGGGAGTGTTGGTGCTCCGGGTTGGTCGCTGGGTGTTGCTCAACAGGGAGTCGTAATAGCGCAAAGGAACGGATTTCAAGCCGCTTTGATTCCGGAGCATCGCCGGAGATCGTGCCGTTTCCCTAAATGCCGCTGTTAGGTGATGGTGTTGGCTTGGGTTCCAACTCGGTAGCCGTAAACCGCTGCGAGAACTTTTGAGCCTCTTTGATTACTGTATCTGTGGGAGCGGAGACTACGCGGCCGTCGGCAAGACGCACCCGAGCGATATAGCCTATCGAAGCGTAATGTGATTCAATTTCATTTTCCGAGTACACCTGCCACTGACCCGTGAATTCTCGCGTGCCGGTTGGGCAGTCCGCTACCTCTTCGAAGCTTAGAGTTCTGACGTGGTCACCCCAAACGTCAAAAGTCAGAAATCTAACCTCAACCGCTCTGATCGGTTGCTTTACTGTGATCCTGAATTTGCTCTCATATCGATAGCCGCCGCTATATTCTTTGCGGACGTATCGGGTGGTGACGCCCGGTGTTCCATCGAAGTTGACAGGCATGGAAGGGTGATGAACCGCAATCCACTCTATTTTCAGAGAAGAGTTTCGCGCGATTGCAATACCGTATCCTAGTGGAGTCGTGATCGAACCGCCATCCTTACGTGTCACTATGGCTTGTTCATCAGTTGAGCCGGCATCTTTTAAAGAAGAGGTCGCTTGCTCGGTCGGCCTTTCACGCCCCCCTAGGAAGGGCATACCGGCTGAGATTAGCGTAAGGACCGTCAGGTGAACGACGACGATCATGGTGACAACTGCACTAATGACTGTTAGGATCCTCGTTGTTCTCGTACGGCAGGCAGGAACAACCGTTCCGTCGGACAGACGGACCTTTGCCACGTATGTGACGAGCGTCAAGACTTCGTGCATCTCATTCTCCCTAAACCTGTTCGATATTCCGTCGATTTCGTGAGGTCCTCTTGCGAAATCTTTGGCTTCAGTGTTCGATAGATTCTGGTTCGATAGATTCTGGACATGCTCACCGAACACATCAAAGGGGGAATGCCTTATTTCAAGAGCGCTTACAGGCGAGGAGACCAAGAAACAGAGCGGGAAGGGCGACCGAGCGGGCTTGACAGTTTCTTAACCAGCGGTTAAGATCAACATGACCGCGCAGCAACGGAAGGATCCACCTGTTCCTGATGAGGAAGTCATAGGCAGGGCGCGTTACTATTATGAGGAAGGGACAGTTGTTCGCTATCCCCACTTTGACACAGAGCTCCGCGCGGCAGGCGCCACACACTTGGATGTTGAATTTATTCTCTTCCGGACCGGTCGCTTCAAGAAAAAAGACTATCGCCGAGGCCGGTGGCGGTATGTCATCTCCGGAGAGGACGACACGGGGGATCTCCTGGAGATCGTGATCGAATTCGACCTTAAGAACTGCACTCTAAGGCTCATTACTGCCTATTAGTTGAAAGGGTAAGAACCGCATGATTTGCGATGCCTGCAAGGCGAAGCATCTTCGAAAGCGTTCCGGACTGTACCACTACACTGAATCCGGACTGCCGAACGTGTATTTGAAAAACGTCGAATGGTCCGAGTGTCCGGCATGCGGTGCCCGGCGCGTTACGATCCCACGTATGGGTCAGCTCCATCGGTGCATCGCCTGGAAAATCGTAACGCAGCCAGCCTTTCTGACGCCGGCGGAGATCGTCTTCCTCAGATAATCCCTACGTATGCGACAGCGTGAGTTCGCTGAAATCCTGGGAGTCGATCAGGTGGTGTTGTCCCGGTGGGAGACAGGCACTCGGCAGCACTCCAAAGCCAACGACCAGGTCATCAGATTCACCTATCTGACGCTCCAGGATGACGAGTATACGCACCCGATCCACAGCGAGATCTGGAACATTCTCAACCGCCGGATTGCGGCGGTACAGAAGACCGCTAAAGTGAGCACCGTAACCCTGGATCCCAGCGAGTGCAATATTGAAGAGGAAATCCGTGAGCTAGTGGCACAAGGTGCAGCCTTGAGTGCTGCAAATCGGCCACAGACTCACGACGTACGATAAAGGTTCTAGTCTCTTTAGTAACGTAACGTTTGGTTCACACGTCGAGAAGATTACAGGACAAGAAGAAGAATCCAAGAAGCAGACTCGCCTGAAACTGGTACGCCCGGCTGGATTCGAACCAGCGACCTTTGGCTTCGGAGGCCAACGCTCTATCCAACTGAGCTACGGGCGCGTGCTTGGCCTGAACGGATATCTTAACAGAAGCTCGCGTCGAGCGTCGATTCAAAATCCGTAACCTCTGGTTACTCCTCAGAAGGTGTGACAATCGGCGTGTTTATCTGCGTAATTCGCGCGATCCATGCCATCCGCGGCTTGGTACCCGCGGATAGCGTTGAAGGCGCGGATTACGCGGATAAACCCGCCCGTTTTTCCACTTCTCAGTCTTTGGTTTGATAACCTGCCGAACTCAAGCGCTGTTAAGCAATTCCGAATAACGGAAACAGCTGAGCAAGTGATCGTTGACCATGCCGGCTGCCTGCATAAAGGCATAACAAATAACGGAGCCGACAAAAGCAAATCCATGCGCCTTCAAATCCTTGCTCATCGCGTCCGACTCCGGACTGCGTGAAGGTATCTGGCTGAAGCTTTCGAAATGGTTATGGATCGTCCGGCCATCGACAAACTGCCAGATGTACGCGTCAAAGGAGCCGAATTTCTCCTGAATCTCCAGAAAGCTCCTGGCGTTTTGTACTGCAGCGGAGACTTTCAAGCGGTTGCGGACGATTCCCGAGTCGTTGAGCAGTCGCTGGATGTCGGATTCCCCAAACCGTGCAACTTTCGCCGGGTCAAAATCAGCAAACGCCAGGCGATAGTTCTCCCGCTTATACAAGATTGTCCTCCAGCTCAGACCTGCCTGGGCGGCATCCAAAACCAGGAATTCGAACAACTTGCGATCATCGTGCACGGGGACACCCCACTCTGTGTCATGATATTGGATCATAAGGGGATCATCCCCTGGCCACGGGCATCTGGCTGACACTGTCATAGCGTCATATTACCAACCAATTCTGGTAGTTCGTATAATCGAGAGTCACACAGTCGGGTGGGGGCCGGAGGTTTTTTTCAACATGCGATACACGACCCTGGTTCTATTTTGTCTGTGCACAGGATTTAGTGCTATGAGTGATCAACAAGCATCGGGCAAGTCTGAAGAAGTCATCACCCTGGCGGGAGGATGCTTCTGGTGTGTAGAAGCCATTTTCGACGATCTGAAGGGTGTTAAGCAGGTCGAGTCCGGTTATTCGGGCGGTCACGTTCCTAACCCGACGTACGAACAGGTCTGCTCGGGAAGAACCGGTCATGCCGAGGTCATCGAGGTTACCTTCGATCCGCAGGTCATCTCGCTCGAAGATATCCTGCGCATCTTTTTCACCGTTCACGACCCTACCACGCTTAACCGGCAAGGCCCGGATGTCGGTACGCAGTATCGATCCGCGATATTTTACCGAAACGAAGAGCAGAAGAGGGTTGCACAAGAAGTGATGCAGGAAGTCGAGGCTTCGAAAATATGGGACGATCCTCTCGTGACTCAGCTCGAACCTTTTCAAGCCTTCTACCGGGCCGAGGACTACCACCAGGAATACTACGCTTCCAATCCAAATCAGCCTTATTGCCGGGTAATCATTGCGCCTAAAGTGGCGAAGTTCCGAGAGAAATATCGATCCTGGCTGAAAAGATAATGGAATTCGCGACCGCCTGTTCCGAAAACGCTCGAAACCTGTCACAATGCAGTCGTTTTTTCGCATTGCTGTAGGAGGGGAGGCACATGCCAAGTTCGCGAAAACCGAGTCGACGTGAATTCCTGAGGGCTACAACTGGCGCGGCCGTTTTTCCCGCAATCGTTCCGTCAACCGTCTTGGCGGCTCGCTCAATCAGCGTTCCAAGCGAGCGCATAACACTGGGCTTCATTGGCCTTGGAAAGCAGGGCTCGTCTCTGCTCCGCGGTTTCATGAACGAGCCGGGGACGCAGGTGGTCGCACTATGCGACGTGGACAGGAGGAAGCTCGGGCGTGCTTTCAAGCAGGCCGAAACGTTCTGCGCAAACCGTGCAGGGGCAGCCACGCACACCGGAATCAAAGTTTATGAGGATTATCGGGAAATTCTGGCCAGGAAGGACGTGGATGCCATAGTGACGGCGCTTCCCGACCATTGGCATGCTCTTCCGGCAATCCAGGCGGCCCGGGCAGGAAAGGATATTTACTGTGAAAAGCCGCTGGCAAACAGCATTGGAGAAGCTCAAGCCATGGTTGCGGCGGCCAGGCGTTACGGCCAGGTCTTTCAGACGGGAAGCATGCAGCGTTCGAACGAGGGATTCCGATTCGCTTGTGAACTGGTGCGAAACGGATATATCGGCCAACTTCAAAAAGTGACGGTCAGCGTTGGAGGACCGCCGGAACATGACTATGTCCTCCCGCCTGAGCCCGTACCTGAATATCTCAATTGGGATCTCTGGTTGGGGCCTGCTCCCTGGCGTCCCTATAGTTCCGTGCTCGCGCCCCCTTTGGAAGATGATCGCTGGGCACGATGGCGTAATTACTGGGATTTCGGCGGGGGCGGCATGACCGACTGGGGCGCCCATCATTTCGATATCGCCCAGTGGGCAATGGGAATGGATGACAGCGGACCTGTTGAAATCTACCCGCCAGACGGAAAAGACTTTCCGGTGCTGACGTATAAGTACGCAAACGGCGTCATTATGACTCGAGAACCGGGCTCGGCTAATGGCGTGCTTTTTTCGGGAACGGAAGGTGAGGTTGAGGTAAACCGAGGTTACTTGAGGACGAAGCCCACCAGCCTGATGAGACTTCAGCTCAAGCCGACCGACGTTCATCTTTATCGGAGCGACGACCATTTAGCCGACTGGCTTCGCTGTATCAAAACTCGTAACAGACCAATCTGCGATGTTGCGATTGGCTGCCGCTCGGTGACCGTCTGTCATCTGGGGAATATTGCCTATCTGTTGAAACGACCGCTGTTCTGGAATCCGGCCAGCGAGAGCTTCAGCGGTGACGACGCGGCAAGCCGCCTCATATCGCGGCCGTACCGGGCACCCTGGCAGTTGACCTCTTAGGCTCGGCTAACGAAGTTCGTATGCCAGCATCAAGCGCACGTTAACGAGACCGTCGTTTATTCGTGGCTGGAGAAATCGGCGAACTTCCAGAGGCGTGTAAAAGACCTCCCCGCTTAGACGCGTCTTGCCAGAAAATCGGTACGACAACCCGCCTCCCAGCGCAAAGGCAGGTCCGGCTCCCAGCAGGCGTGACCGATCAATCAGGCCGGAATACCGGGCATCGGTTCGGAACTTCGTATCGAAGTAGTCCATCTGCGAGTTGCTGGAGTCGTGGTTGTACGC
>DAOTAI010000219.1:0-8515 GCA_035593865.1 Acidobacteriota bacterium | reverse complement strand
CTTGATCGCTCCCCTTGGCTTGATCGCCCTACATAGGATCTTCAGGCGGGCCTTAGTTAGATCGGTCATACAGCGACAGTTGACCGATGGGCAACTACCCGGCTAAAGCTGGTACTACGAACTTACCGCGGACCAGGAACCTTCTTCTCTGCTCCTGCTGATTTGTCCGCCGGCGGAGACTGGCGCCTGGGCAGATCAATTCCAAGAAAGCTATTCACCAGTTCCAGCAGGCGACCTCGATCAAGTCCGGCAATCTCATCGGGCTTGAAGCGGCTTGCCACCTGTTCGCCAAACTTGTAACCCACCAGATCAACTATCTGCCTCGCGTTCAGCGCATCGCCGGCAAAGGTCTTGCTAACCAACTCTGGTTCCACCCGGTGCAATTTCGCGAGGCCTTGCCGGTAACTCTCCAGCTTGGCGACCGATTCCTCGGTTTTGGCGGGCTTGGTCCCCAACACATCGCTGAGAGGCACTTTCAGCAGATCCGCTGCAAGATAGCCTGATACCCCTTCGCGCACCAACTCAACCGAGACCGCACGAACCTGGAATGGAAATTTGCCCAGCAAGGCCAGTTTCATCTGTTCCTTACCGATCATCCACTTGAGCCGGGGGTTTGACAGCGACCCAAGCTTCTCCGGAACATCCGCCCGAATGTAGACCTTTCCGGCACCGGCGTCGATGACAGAAACACTCGCCGGCTCGAGACTCGGGAGCACAATCGTGGGATTCGCCAAATAGAACGCCGGCCGCTCGTCCCTGATTCGCCGCACGACTTCATTCCGAGCAGCCACGAAATCCTTCAGATTGGTCTTAAACTGGTTTGACTTGAGAACCCGGTACAACCGCTCTAGCTTTTCGGATCTTCGCGCCGGATCCAATATCCAGTATTCTTGAAGAAAACGGTAATAGGGCCCGCCGATTTCAGCTCCCCAGGCTGTCTCGAACTCCTTGAAGCTCTTTCCGTCCGCAGCCTTGATGAGTTCTGCAGCGACATTGGCCACGCCTTCAGGGTTCTCGATCCTGCGAACGGCTTCGAGCGGTTCCCAGTGGTTAGCAGCGACGACCTTTTCTCCGGTGACGGGCTCGTCAACACTGAACTGAACGTGTCGCCACTTTAGCGTCCCGGACAACTGCTCCCCTTTTCGTGTCACGGAGACCGTAGTCCGTCGGCCGCCCTGCTGGAACGTCACGTCCAGCTCATCGCCATCGACTTTTTCGACCCTCAGGGGCTGAGATTTCCAGGCAGCATCGTACTGAGTGACCAACAATTTTCCCTGCTCACTCGAAATCGCCCAGTGAAACTTCGGCTCCGCGTCCTTACCCACTCTTACCCGCCAAAGCCCGGTCCAGTCGTCGATGGTCTGAGCGAAAAGAGGGGGGACTCCAAAGAGCCCCCCCAGGACAATTACGACAATAACTTCTCGAATCACTGACACCTCACCTCGTAGTGGCTACAGGCAGCGTCGAGAATATCACACCTCCCTTAGTTTTCAGCACGGTAATGCTGATCGGAACGTCGGATTCGATCATCAGGGTGCCGGTTGAGAAATCCAGGGGCAGCTCACCCAGGAAATTCGAATCGAGGAACTTGGCGTCATGGTGCATTCCAGGCAGCACCATGCCTGGCAGCCTCTGGAACAGGTTCTTCTCAAAGACTTTTTTCCCGTTCTTTTCGTCGAAGAGCTTGACATAAACGGTCGCATCCTGGGAGGTGGTGTTGGCCACGGCAAGAGCCGTTTCGTCGGCCGTATCGAAGAAGGTCACGAACCGCGTCGCCGCTTCCGTGGAGTACAATCCGAGTTCAGATTCGACATTCTCATTCGGGTCAACGATCTGGTAAAGCAGGAGCCCGGCAATCCTGGCACTGGATTCAACTTGCGCCCATCCTATCTTGGAATCCTGGCCCGTGAAAACCAGGCGTTTGGAAGACAAGGGTGGGATGTCGAAAGGCTCGCTGTTCCACGGTTCTCCGTTTATGTCGATTTCCAGCGGCGTACCGTTCTGAGTGAAGAAGTTGACCCGTACTCCTTTAGCGGCGGTCTCATTGCGGTTCACGAGAAGCAGAACCGTGCGGAGCTGGCTGCTTCTCAGGGGTCCGATGGCAACTTGCGAGAAATAGAAACAGGGACCACTCAAATCGACCGTTACTACGGCCGGATCAGAGGGAATTCCCGCGTCACTCACAATCAACTCAAACTTCAGTTGTGTCGCGGTTTCCGTGGCTGCCGGCGCGGTGAATTGAGCAACCGCTTGGTTCGCATTTTGAATCTCGACGCTCGGCCCCGCGGTCTGGGTCCACTGATAGGTCAGGTTTTCGGTGGTGTTGTCCTGGCGACTACTGCCGCTTCCATCCAGGGTCACCACTGTCCCCTCGTCCACCGGACCGGCCAAGGCCGTCCCACCGACTTTTGCCTCGGCCCGCGCAATTGGTTTTTGCGCGGGGTCAATGAAGACGAAGGTGATTGTAGCTGTACCGATTGCATTCTCCTGGTCTTTCGCCGTCAGCGTCACCGTGACCGTACCCTTAGTTCCCTTCTCGATTTGGAGTGTGCTGGTGGCGCCGGAGCCGCTCCCCAGGGTCACGCCTCCCGCGCTGATGGAATCCTGCTTACTCCAGGTGTAAGTCAGGTTAGCTGCCCCGCCGTCGTCGGTGCTGGTGCCGGCGTTCAAGGTCACCGTCACCTGCGAAGTGGTTTCAATGGCCACCGACCCGGTGGGGGCGTTCTGGTACGCCTCCGAACCTTTCTTGTATTGAATCTTGGCCACCGGCGGCTGGTTGGTCGACGTCTGCTGCGGCTCCAGCCGGATCGCAAACTGGAACGAGGTGCTGCAGCCGTATACGTCCTTGGCGGTAATGGTCAAATTGATTGTCTTTCCCACGGTCAGGGGCGGGACCGTGAAAGTGCAGGTTGAGTCCGTGTACTTGGGATTGCTTACCCGACCGACATTCTTAATTACCGGCGTAATTCCGGCAGCAGTCAGTTGCGAGTAGTCCCAAGTGACATCCACTCCCTGCAAGGTCTTGCTGGGATCGTAGTAAGCTGGCCTCGTTCTCGGGGAGTAAGACACAGCGCTGATGAGTACAGAACTTCCCGAGTAGAACAGGGGTTTCTTGGTCTTGGGATCGGGGGTGACTGTAATCGTGGGAACCTGCACACCGGCTTCACAACTGTTTTGGGTCTCCTCAGTCTCGCCGGGCCCACCGTCGCCAGGGGGCAGGGTGGTGGCCACCACCAGGCGGAGGATCTCAACGTCTGACAACTTCTCAGTCGTGCTCCGTTCGGTTGCTGTAAATCGGTAATCGTAGTTTCCTGCCACAGAGGGCGCCGTCACCGTTGCCGTAACCCTTTTCTTTGTCGATGAGATAGTCTGGATATGAATGCTGGAGGAGGGCACGGTGGTACTGGTCTGCAACAGGACCACGCCAAAATCGAGAGCATCCCCGTCGAGATCCTCAACGTCGGCGACCAGTTGCACCTGGCTCCCAGGCGAAGCCTGTACCGGGTTGGTCGGGAAGGTGATGGTCGGAGCCCGGTTACCCTGGGAGGGGCCGCTTCCATCAGCCGGCCTGAGGTAGGCGGTAACCTGATGTTTGACGACATGCAGCCCTTCATGAAGCTCCAGCTTGATTATCTGGTCAATCGGGGCAGTCATGGGAAGGACAGTAAAGCTGCATTTTCCCCCTTCGGAGCCCACCAGCGCAGGCGGGTAATCGGGGATGGGCGACGTTATCCATTTGCCCCCGGACTTGGTGCCCAGTGCCCAGTACGACTTGAACGTGTCCCCATCCGGATCAGAAGAGTAGTACGACTGGGCCATCACACCATGCCCGCTGGGGATTCGGTCCTGCGGAGTTCCTAGACGGCTTCCTTCAGTCGACGGAACTGGCGGCCGGTTGACACCTTGAACCGTGTAAATACCTACTGTTTCGGCCACTTCGCTGCCATGGGCCGGGTCTTTATGACTCACCTTTACAGTGACTTCTATCTTCTTCCCGTTCAGGGAACCACCCGGAGACGCCGCCCAATAAACACCCAATTTAGCGGTGTTGCCGACGACGGACCGGAGCACGGCCTTGCCTGTTTCGTCGTTCGTGATCTCCCATTCATAGACCAACTGATGGCCTTCCGGATCGGACGCCGTGACTTTGAGATCAATCAGATCCATCTCCCGCAGCGTCCTTGCTGCCAATCCAGCGCTAATCTCCGGCGTCCCGGCCTCAACAACCGCAGGCCCCACGATCAAGCTCCATATTAGGACCAAAAAAATCTTCCGACTCATAGTTGCCCCCGATCGATAATGATGACTACTCATTGTTCGCCTGCTAAACGGCCGAAAACCAAACTCCCGTTCGGACTCTCCATGGGCAGCATTCGCGCCCTGCGCTCATTCCAAAGGCACCCTATATTCGAGCCAAACGGAACGAGAGCCAGGGATGATCGTTCCTTTTGATCTCCCCCCCCAATAATCCATCTCTGGTCCTCGCCATTCGCATTCCGGGATAGCAGCAACACCCTGAAATCGCCTCTTCCAAATCTTCCGATAGTAGCCAGGTATAATGTCTTATCTATAACCTTTACATCTAACTCACTAAAATCGGCGATTTCACTTTCTGTCCAAATCACAGCTTCTTCTGGTGTAGTCTCCGCTGGATAAGTGACTTTTACACAGTTTAGCTTTCTAGGTCCGCGCCTCCAGCTTTCGCCCGCGATCCACAGGAGATAACGATCATTTCCTAACCTCGCGATTTTATGCGTGACAGGCGTCACCTTGGTCTCATAAAGAACCGTATCCTCCCCCCAGGTATCTCCCCCTTTCGACCGGTCCTCGTAAAAGACAACTTTGGATCCCGGATAGGAAGCGCGCCAGAAAACGGAAACTTCCTCGCCATCGGTGCCGAAGCTTGGAAGAGACGGCCTTCCCGGCCTGTCATCACTAACATATACAGGTGCGGTCAGCCAGGTCTCGCCTCTATCCACTGAACGGTTCACAGCAATCCGGGTTTTTCCTTCCGATTCGGATCTCCAGGCAAGCCAAACCTCGTCGCCTCGAAGTAACATCTCCTGCTCGGACGAGGTGTATCCCACGCCGCTGAAATCCAAGTCCTTCTGACTCCAAGTGCGGCCCGCGTCCTGACTTCGGTAGAAGTAAAGACGGCTTCCTGCCGCTTCCGTTCGTGCGCTGGAAAAACAGACATAAGCCAAGGCTTTGTTGGCGCCGATTCTCGGCTGCGTTCGGCCCGTAACAGAAGGATGGGCCAAAACCGTAGTCCAAGACTTTCCGTCATCTTCCGAGCACCGGACAACAAGCGAGTAGCGGCCTCGATCGGTGGTGTCGATCCAGGCGATAAGCACTCTTCGCTCGGAGCACCAAGCGATTGCAGGATCCCCGCAATTACGGCCCGCCTCGGAAACCTTCACCGGCGCCGACCAGGTTCCGTCAGGGCTTCGCCGACAATAATAAACCGGAGTGCGACGTCCAGCATTTTCAAGGATTCGGAAAGCAACATGAACAGTCCCTTGTGGATCGCACGCAACTTGTTCTGGAAATCGGGCTGACCCGGCAGCCGGAATTACGTTGGTAGCACCTGGAGTCACCGGTTCAAGAACTGAACCGACCGACGCCTGGAGCACTACACTCAAAAGAGCAAGGCAGCCGACCCCAAGCTTCAAAATCCGCACAGTCACCTGCAAAAACGCATCAAAAAAAAGGGGGAAAGAGACTTATCCCTTTCCCCCCTCTTGCTAAAGAAATCGGTCTTGACCGATTTCAGGTTTACTCCGGAACCACCTCAATGCCCAGTTCGGAGATCGCCGGGTCGGAGGCCACGGCGTGCAGATACCAGCTGGCCCCAAAGCCTTCAAACACCATCCGGTGCAGACCAATGGTCATGAACGAAACCCTAGAGGTGGAATCGTTGAATGCCGTGGAGGCTACAGCAGCGGTACCAGGACCAGCGCCGGAAACGTTACCTGCAAACGGCCCACCGATGGCAGCGTTCTCTGCTGCGGTAAGCGTTACAACTCCGTCAGTCGGCTCGCCTGTGTCCGTATTGTCTCGCACGAAGCGGATCCATCCACCGGACAGATCCGGGGCTGCTGTGGCCAGCAGACCGATGTAGTCGAGATCCTCCTTCGGCGACAGCACATCAAAGAACTCCTGCAGCTCAGCGATCGAGATGTCATCGACGTTCGTGTCAGGGTGAATAGTGGTGGTCAGGAACGTGCGCAGGCAGAAGCAGACAGCTGCCAGATCCAGCTTTGCACCAGGACGCGGCGGCGACACGTTCAGATTCGTGGACTGCGGAATCGTCAGCACGTGTTCGTCATTGTCGTAAATCTGCAGAACGTACGTACTGAAGGCCGGGCTGATGTTGGCCGAGCGGTCAGGAGTGCTGATCGGCGAACTGTTGTTGTTGCCGTTGTAGTCATCCTGCACGGAAAGCAGGTGAATCACCTGGTCCTGGACCGGGTGGAACATCACCGTCCCCAGCGCTCCATACTCTGCCCAAGCGTGGTCGGTTCCGTCGACGTTCGCATAGACCTGGACTCCTCCATGAATCTCGCTCCGGAGGAAGAACCCAGTGCGCAATGGATTGACGTTGTCGGGCTGTCCGTCCACGCCCAGGTAAGGCTCGTCGCCAAGCGCCAACATGTAATTGGGGACAACCTGAGCACCGTCACCCGTGATTGCGTCAGGATCGGCAACTACCGGACGCGCCCAAGCAGCCACACCCCAGGAAACCTGGTCCACACCGGGAACGGCCGGAATAGCGGTGGCCAGATGCCCGATCAGGTAGTTGAACGCAATCTGGCTGGCATTGAAAACATGCAGGTTACTGGCAGTCAGGCCCGGGTTGGCGCCGACGTTGGCTACCGCACCGGTTGTAGTCTGCTCCAGTGTAGTCCCCGAGCTTTCGAAGGCAGTTATGCTGTTGGCCGCGGTGTCGGCTTTCATGTTGCAGTCGTCGTCCCCGGCCATGGCGCTGAATTCATTCGGGAACAGGATTTCCGCTTCTGGATCCCTGCCCCCGCCTTTATGCACATAATCCGCCCCCGAAGCCGCCGCAGTGATCACGAAACGTCCCGATCCGAACTGATCGGTGGTGATCGGCTCCAGCACCTTGCCCGGACGAAGCGGACCAAAAATACGGTCGCGGGTGTTTTCACCGATGCCGGGAATTTCGAAGTTGAACGGGTCGAAAAGCAGCGTGTCGTTGCAACTCAAGACAACCAGGAAGTCCAAAAGGTCTTCGCAGTTGTCGTTGAAGTAACGGAAGTGCACCGTCACGGCCTGGGTCGGGTGAGTGTTGGTGATCGAGATGTAGTTCTGGTACACCTTGCTCAGGTCCAGCTGGCCGTCGGGCCCCGCCAGATCCAAGTCCTCAAGAACATTGCCCGTCACCTCTTCGGCGTCAATCGCCGCGCCGAATTTCGCTCGGGCATTGACACCCGTGTCTACGATGTACGTCAGGTGCGACCCGGGATCCTGGACCGTGCCGGCCGGAATGTTGCGACTTTGAGGTGCCGCGATGCCGCCCCGATAGGCCGGGTCAAAGCCCTGCGCCATGACCAGGGCGCACGGGAGGACCAGCAACAGAGCTGATACAATTAGCAAATTCTTTCTCATCAATAGTCCCTCCAAATGAAGTAACTCACTGAACGCTTTTCTTAACTAGCCTGTAAAGCTAAGCTCTTGCCTGAGAACTCGTAACGCTCATCACCTCCCCGATGTTTGAGTTTTCCTATTTCCTTCCCTTTTAAGCCGAAATCCATGGCAAAACGGAGTCTGGCGGTGAGGCCCGTCCCCCAAAAACGAGATAGAAAGATGCGCGACCTCGGTAAAAGTCGCACTCTTTTTTGGCGAGAAAATCCGGTGTGAGAGGTTCCTCCCCCAAGTCATCATCGCGAATATTACTCGAAAGTCTTCTAAAAGCAAAGAAAAAAGGAGGATAGAGATAAAGAAGTTGTCCCTTTCCTCGATGAACAGTCAAAAACCCGGCAGAGCGGTGACCTTCCGCTTTGCCCCAATCCGCACCATCCCTGGAGGATTCGCCGGAGGAGCCCGAGTACCGACGCTTTACGTGACGAAGATTAGCTTTCGTGTTATTGTTTGCCTTCTTGAGCCCGAAGTTCGCAATCCAATGAACGAATCGAAAGGAAGGCCGCTGCAGCCCCAGATTTTGTCGTACGACGAGGATTACTTCCATGGGCGGACGAGCGGCTATGCATCCGAAGGGTACAAGAACTGCCATCCCGACTGGTCAGCCTGGCTGGATGTGCTTCAAAGCCTGGTGACGTCCGGCATTTTCCTCGATTGCGGCTGCGCCTATGGTTACCTCGTTGACGAGGCTCGTCGGCGTGGTTACCAGGCTTTCGGCATTGATATCAGTGAGTTCGCGCTTCGGCAGGAACCCGGCTTCCGTCCCTGGCTCGCCCAGGCCGACGCCTCACGCCTTCCCTTCAAGGATTCGGTAGCTGACGTTGTCGCACTGTTTGATGTGCTCGAACATTTG
>DAOTAI010000218.1:0-8557 GCA_035593865.1 Acidobacteriota bacterium | reverse complement strand
GAGCAGCAGAGCAAAACCCATGACACTCGTCGTCAATAGCCATTTTGGCGACTTCATAAACTTCTACCTCCTAGTTGTTGAATCAGATCAGATAATCATGGCAACCACTATGCCAAACGTGGATTTCGACATTCGCGTTGAAAACTAATAACTTATAGGGAATTGCAGAACCGTTTACCCGGCTACAGGCGGGAAATTTTGTGCGTTATTTCGGACCTTGGAGAATCTGCGCAGGATTGCCCCGCGGATCGTCCTATTACGCGGATTTACGCGGATCACGTCCCTTCTAATCATTCCCTGGCCCTGGCGACTCCCGATGGCCGCGCCATCCCGAAGACACTCCTGGCGCTTTCCTTCACATAAAAGAGCAACATGAACCAGCCGACCATGCGACACAGGCCTGACGCCCAGAATACTGAGTGATAACCGGACAGCTCGATCATCCATCCGCCCACCGTGGCTCCTATGGCCGATCCAATGCCGCTCAGGGTGTTGAGCAGGGCAACATACCGGGGACGTCGTTCCTCAGGCGTAGCCTCCAGGACGAGAGTGAAGCTTGCCAGATTGAACCCCGGCCAAACCAAGCCGGATGCCAGGTTGATCGGCACCACATGCCAGGGGGAGCGGACCAGAAGCCATCCTAAAGTAATAAATGGGATGACTGCCCCGGTGATCAGGAGTGTCCGCCGAGCTCCCAGGCGGTCATTCAGCTGCCCCCAATACTGCTGTGATACGAGGCCGATGATGGAGCCAATCGCCGACAGGTACCCAACTGACGCCTCATCTCCCGGTGTCTCTTCGACCAGGTAGATGTTGAAGAATGGCACGGCAAGATTTAGAGCGAAGTTCCAGAATATCGAGTAGATGCAGAGACGAACGAAGTAAGGCCGTTGAAGGATGCGATGGAGCAGAGGGAAACGTTTCCCCCGTACCCGGGCTTCCGCTTCCAATGGTTCCTCGATCTGCCGGTAGAACCATAGAGCGGCTGCGCCGAAGATAAACGCCAAGCCAAAGGTCAGTTGGTAGCCCGTTGCCCCTGTTGTAGAAACGATGAGGTAGCCGGCAAGCGGCGCAAAAATGATCGATGCAATGGTAATAATTCCGTTGCGAGAGGCAAAGTATCGGCCTCTAATCTTCTCGGGCACTACCGAGGCGGACAAGGAAGTCCAGGCAGGGAGACCCAGGTTCCCGAAGACGACACGGGCAAGATTCAGGATGATGATCAGCCAAACGGCGGTGGCCGGCGAGACCCCCAAAGGGATCAGCGCCAACAGAAGCAGGGTTAACCGGGCGAGACTGTACGTCAGGACAACAAAGTTTTTCCGACTACCCCACCATTCGACCAGGCGTGCGCCGGGCAGGAGCATCATCGTGCCGACAAAACCGGCGCTTGCGTTCAAGATTCCGATTTCTCGGGCGGTGGCTCCCATCTTCAGGGCGAATAGCGGGATGAAATTCAACGACAATGATTCGGAGACACTGCTAAGGAGCCCGTCATACCAGAAATGCCGTAAAGACCCAGGGGCCGGGAAACGCAAAGCATTAAGCTCTGCAAGAGGTTTCGCTCCTTTGCGGGACAGAAGGGTCTCGGCCAGGAGCCGTCGGAATCGAACGCTGGCTGTCTGTTGGCTTCCGTAACTGGCCATTTCAAGGTGTGAACGAGTAGACGCCGGCGGAGGTCCTTCGGCGTCACCGCCTTCAGATCTTCTCGTTAAAAACCGCGATCAGGTGGTTTATTGGGACACCGTCCGGCGGGAGGCACGAGTCTCGGGAGCAAAGCGCTCGATCATCTCTTCAAGCAGACTGAGAGCGTGGCCGTCGACTGTGCCGCGGTCGTTGAGGACCGTGGACGGCAATTCAGAATGGTAGGCGCCGGAGGGCAGGATGGCGCAGCCTCCCCATCGGCGCATGAGGAGGTTCTGAACCAGGACTTCCTCGCCTGAATGGAATCGTGGGAGCCTGGGCCAAAAGCTAAACCCGCCGATTTCGACCAACTTCTGTCGATCGTATAGTACGCAGCAGGCGACCCATGCCACTCGATAGAGCCGCACTTCACCCGGCGGCAAAGTTCGAGCAACGTGATAGGCGTTTGCCGCTCGATGTAGCTGCGCCCGCTCCCACTCTCGTGAGTCCGGGTCAACGGCCTCGGGGCGCACGCTTCCTTCCCAGTATTCAATGATCTGTTGCTCAGGGCGAAAATCATCACGAAACGACAAACCGGTCGGAAATGCACCTACGAAGCCACACTGCTGGTCAGTTATCGTTTCCGCCAGATGCTCCACTACCCAGGGTTCCAGGAAGACATCGTCATCCAGGTAAAGAACGTACGGAGCTGTCGCCTGCCGAAGCAGGAAATCGCGTTGCTCGGCAATCCCCTTTCGCACTGGTCGCCGATGCGTTCTAATCGTTGCTTCGCGGGCCTCGATTATGCGACACAGGCTCTGGACGACTCTCGACTCGAAAACGCTCTGGTCGCTCTGATCCGAAATGATAACGGAGCAGCGATTGAGCGCGGTCTGGGACGCGATGCCAGAGAGCACCATGATTAGAGAAGGGAGACGATTGCAGGTCGGGAGAAGAATGTCGACAAGTGGCATTAGAAAGTCCTCAGGTAAATCGAGCAAGTCCGGCAGATCTCGGGCGGGTCGTTTGAGTCAAGCTGCTGGCGAAACAGGTTGAACGCTTCGCTGTTCCAGATTCCCTGGGCGGTTCCCTGCGTGACATTGCCGAAATGGATTCGATCAGGAGTTGAGACCATACAACAGGGCATCACGAATCCCTGGTAACTGACGTAGGCGCCTGTCCACGGCCAGCTGCATCTTTGTCGGCCCGGAGTCCCAGGCGGATGGGGGACGGCGCGGGGACGAGGCAAGCGGAGGCGAATCCCGAGATCGTCGGCCACACGGCGTGCTTCGGCAAAGAACTGCTCAATGCGATCCAAATCTTCTGTCAAAAGCGTCTGGTCGTCCACAAAACGGCGCATGGCCTGGTACTTGGCAGGCAGGCTTGATTCTCCAAAATCGTGGCACAGCTGTTGAACGAATACTTCCTCAGCTCCCAGTCTGGCGGCGAGCCTTACCAGGTCGGGAAACTCCGGTAGATTTTGACGCATGGCGACGACCACGATATGAAGGCGCGGCAGATGGCTCGCGAGGCGCTTGCGCACCTCCTGAAAGGTCTCGAGGTTTTTCACGACCTTCGAGAAGCTAGCGCGCAGCCTGATCTTCTCGAAAGTCTCAGAATGAGCGCCGTCCAATGAAGCGTGCAGGCATTCAAGTCCGGATTTGACGCACTCTTCTGCCCGCTTTCCATTAAGAAGCGTCCCATTCGTGTTGGTCGTGACCCGAATATCCCGGTTGGCGGCATAGCTCACCATGTCAAAAAACCGGGGATGCATCATGGGCTCCCCTAAGCCTTGGAGATGGAGATGACGCAAGCCCTGGAATTCGTTGAGCAGTCGAACAAAGGTGTCAAATTCCATAAAAGCGGGAGGACCGTAAGGCGGTCCGTCTTCACGGAACTGAATCGGGCACATCTGGCAGCGAAGATTGCACTGGCCAACGGGCTCTATCTGAAGGTAGGTGGGGAGTTCCATCATCTATTTACCCATTGTCTTCCTTCTTAAAAGGGACAATGCTTACCTCACCGTCCGCCTCCATGCAGGCTTCCTTGATTTCACTGACATCTTCGAACCCCTCCCGCCTGATGATGCTCATCAATTCCTCGTCCGTCACCAGCTCCCGGCGCATATTGTGTCGAAGAATCCGTCCCTTGTAGATCAAGTGCAGCGGACGGGGCCGGAGGATACGTTCCATGGAAGGAAAGCGGTAGCCGATCCAATCCAGGGCAAAGCTCCAGAAAAGAATCGTAGCCACAAGCAGGATTCCGTCAGGAAGACTGCGGTAATCGTCGGCCAGTGCGTTTTGCGCGGCATCAGCGATAAGAACCACAACCAGGATATCGGACAGCCCAACACTGCCTGACTGACGCTTGAGGATGACTCGAAGCAAGACAAACAGCGCCAGGTACATGATCGTCCCCCGCAGCAGGATTTCGACGAGCGGGGTGGACGGCAAAAACAGGTTCGACCAGTCAACGTTTGAAAACATGCCTCACAGGAACCAGACCCGATAGCGAAAGGCGCCCCGAAGGCGCCAGTACACAGCCAGAGGAGGAATCAGGGCCGAAGTCACAATCATCTCGATAACGTGATTGGGAGAGCGCGATGTGCCGGCCAGTCTGCGGGCGCAGAAGTGGCCCGTCACCATCAACCAAACGCAGAAAGCGCCAAGTGACAATTCCTGGGCGCCGCTTGCGAAACCGGTAAGCGCGGCTGCTAGCGATCCTACTCCAAGGTAATATTGCCAGGGTGGCGCGGCTTGGATGCGTTGGCGGTAAAGCGTGGGGTGCTTTTTATAGAGCAACGCGTTAAACATGTTTTTGCGTTGCTGCCAAAGGCTCACTCCCCAGCGCGCCTGGCGAGGCGGATGAACGACCACCGCCTCCGGCGCCCGCGACAGCCGGTAGCCTGATTCCAGCAGCCGAAAGTAAAGATCGCTGTCTTCTCTCCAGGCCGCCTCAAAACGTTCATCAAAACCCTGGACGTGAGCCAGGGCATCACGACGGTAAAAACAATTGGCGTTAACGAACTCCGCCCGCTCGAGCTTCGATGCATCAACCTGGTAGTCTGTCGGGTTGCGCTCCGGGACAGGCACGATGACTTGCCCCCAAACTCCGGCGACACTGTCGACGAAGCCCGCCATACCGTGCCGCAGCCAGGTGGGGGACGGGATACAATCATCATCAGTAAAGGCGATTATGGAGCCGTGAGCAGCCTGCCATCCTCGGTTTCGCGCCGCCGCCGGACCCGGCAATCGGGAGGCTGAAACATATCGGAAGGTCGGCCCTCCTGATCTTGCCCATTTCTCGGTTAAGCGCTCGGTGGTACGACTCCCGGCATTGTCGCTCACAATGACTTCGAAGCATTCGGGCGGGAAATCCTGGCTGGCTAGCGCGGCAAGACAACGATCCAGCAGTTGCTCCCTCCGGAAAGTGGGGACAACAACGGAGACGATTACCGGCATTGCCCGACCTCAGCTTTTTCAACGAGAAACGGGCCTATCGCAAGGGCGTCTATCGGGGAGGTCCAGAAGCATGCCAGTGCATCACGAGGACTTGAGACGATCGGCTCACCCCTGGTGTTGAACGACGTATTGACCAGCACCGGAACTCCGGTCAGCCGGTCAAATTCCTTGACGAGGTTGTAATAAAGCGGATGTTGATCAGGCCGCACGGTTTGAATCCGGGCCGTGCCATCTATATGCTTTACCGCTGGGATCAGCTCGCGTTTTTCCGACCTGACATCGTAGACAAACAGCATAAAGGGCGATTCCCCGGCCCCTTCAAACCACTTATCCGCTTCCTCCTGAAGCACGACTGGGGCGACAGGACGAAAGTCTTCGCGGTCCTTGATATCGTTGAGTCGTTGCTGCGTCGTCGCCTGACGAGGGGAGGCAAGGATGGAACGAGCTCCCAGTGACCGCGGGCCGAACTCGGCTCTTCCCTGAAACCAGCCGACGATCTGTTCGTCTGCTAACAGTGCGGCTACTTCCCTGGTAGTGTCTTTCATGCGGCGATACGGAACCTTCGACCACTCGAGGAAGCTCTCAATCTCCTCATCCGTATAGCACGGCCCCAAAAAGACATGCTCCATCCGGTAAGATCGTTCCTGCCCTCCACGTTCCTGGGAGTCGACCCACAGTGCCGCGCCCAGTGCGGTACCCGCGTCGCCGGCCGCCGGCTGCACCCATATTCGACGAAACTTGCCCTGGTCACGTAATCGCGAATTCATGACACAGTTCAGCGCCACTCCACCGGCCAGGCAAAGATTTTCCGAGTCGGCTGTATCAGCCAGCCAGTCAGCGAGGTGGATGACGGTTTCCTCCAGCACCTTCTGCAGTGAATGCGCCACGTCGAAATGGCGTTGTTCAAACGGCGCACCTCGCTCCCGCCGCGGGCCCATAAGCTGCTCCAGGCACAGATCGGGATGCAGGGTGTAGTTCCCTTCCCTTCCCACCTGGATTAACTGTCGAAACTGGCGTACGAAGGCCGGATGACCGAAGGAAGCCAGCGCCATAACCTTGTATTCGTCTGAGGAATGAAGAAAACCCAGGTATTCCGTCACCTTTTCATAAAGCAGCCCTAGCGAATGTGGAAAATGCACTTCCTTGAAAATCTGGAGTGAAGCGGCCGACCCCCTTGCGTAAGTGGTGGTCGCCTTTTCTCCACGTCCGTCAATAGTCAGAATAGCCGCCTCCTCGAAAGGTGAAGGGAAAAAAGCACTGGCCCCGTGTGCCAGGTGATGCGGTATGAAGTGCCAGCGGTAGCGAGCCGAAAGGCCGGCCCCCTTGAACCTCGACGCCAAATGATGGGGAAAACCGCCCGCCAGGTGACGAGGCGCGTTTACGATCGAACAGATAAATAAGGGGTCCCAGACCGACTCCCACCCCTTCTGCGGCCGATGAGCGCTGGGCTCCAGCGGAAGCTGGATATAGGCGTGCTCGCGTTGACCCTCTAGAAGAAGAAATGGGTCGAACGAGTAGGCGATATGATCGACTTCGCCCAGCACGATCCCGGCCTGCTCCAGACAGTAATGAATGGCGTTGAAGGGGAGTTCGTACGTGGAAAAGGGAATCGGCCGTTTCCCATGCTTGATCCTGGTGAATCGTTCCTCTTCAGCCGCAGACAGAACTTTTCCGTTCCGGACCAGGCAGGCGGCAGAATCGTGAAAAGCGGCGTTAATACCGAGTGTGTACATAGAGTGAATTGTGGTTTGAAAGCTTAGTGGGGCGGGCGTTGCAGAGTTAGGGACGTCCACCTGTGACTCGCGCCGAGGCGGGTACCATTTGTTCGTAGTCCGCCTTCTTTAGGCGGGCGTTAAGGCGAAGGTCTTTCTTGGACCGGGCCTCATACGAGTAATTGGTCGATTTAAGACCCGCCCGAAGGCGGGACTGCGAACAAGGGACCCAGGCGGCGGTTGAAGTGCCGCGTCTTTTATTGTGGCCGGCTCTCCAGCTCCAGAGTCCAGCTTGGCAGCAGGAGGATGCTGGCATCGATCGTGCCTGCGGCCCGGAAGAGTCCGACCGCGATTCGGTCTGTACTGAAAGCTTCGTTCCTGACCACCATCACTCCGTGAAGTCAAACCCCAGCACATCTGGAGCGTTGACACGACGATCAGGGACTGTAGTCGGAAGTTCCTGGTGATACACTCCCGAGGGAATCAACCCGCATCCTCCGTAACGTTCCATGACCCGGACTTGGGCATAAACGTCCTCGCCGCAGTGTTCGGGCGGCAGTTGCTCCCAGAAGCTGAATCCGCCGACGTCCCGGAGCTTGGCGGTGTCGTATATGACGCAGCCGCCTGTCCAGGCAACCCGGTATTTGCGGCCACTTTTCGCGCTCACGCCAAGCCGCTGCTGCACGTGATACAGGTTAGCAGCGTTATGCAGTCGATATCTCTGCCATTTCCCGGTCCCTGGGCGCACTCTCTCAGGCCGGACCCCGCCCTCCCACCATTCGATTCTCTGCTCCGCCGGTCTGATGTCGTCACGAAAACTCAATCCAATAACCGCGCTTCCGACAAAACCACACCCCTCTTCCTGAATCGCCTTTACCATGTTCGCCATGACATAAGGCTCCAGAATGACGTCATCATCCAGAAAGAGAGAATAGGGCGCCTTGGCCAGGCCAAGCAGAAAATGCCGCTGCTCGGCCATCCCCCGTCGCGGGACGTGCCGAAGCAGGCACACCTCGTGCCGATGTATTTCCAGAACTCGGACAATTGCCTGGATTTCTTTCCTCATCCACGGAGGATCTCCACTGCTTTGATCGGAAATCGTGACGCTGTAATCGGAGAAACTCTGCGAGGACAGACTGGTCAAAGTGATTCCCAGCGCCATGGCGCGATTGTAAGTAGGTATAAGGACATCGACTAGTGCCACTGGCTTATGCCTTTCGACTCTGCAGGGCACTGACGTGGAGCAATTCTTCGGCCGCGTTGACCACTTCAAGCGGCTCGACCAGCGCCAGGCAGTGATGGTGCCCTTCCGGACAGACACTCCGGTAGCAGTTCCGGCAGGGGACTTCGTGAAAAAGGACTCGGTTCTCGACGCCCCACGGTGTGTGCTGGGGGTTCGTCAAGGCGTAAAGATCAACCACGGGAGTGCCTACGGCCGCGGCAATGTGAACCGGACCGGTATTGTTGGAAATCAGGAGCGGCGCGAGGCGCAAGAGACCCGCCAGTTCGGCTAAATCCATTGCTCCGGCGATCGAAAGCGTCGGCGTGGAGATGGCTTCCCGAATCCCTTCGATCAGTTCGATTTCGGAGGCACTCCCGCTAAAGACCACTTGGTACCCGAGGCGTGCGTGTATCAGGGCGGCGACCTCGGCGAATCGTTCGGCGGGATAGCGGCGCGAGGGCGCGGAAGCGCCGGGATGAATCACCACCCAAGGCTGGTCCAGGTCAAGTCCGGCTCTTTCCAGGATTGTTGGGACCCTT
>DAOTAI010000217.1:0-8579 GCA_035593865.1 Acidobacteriota bacterium | reverse complement strand
TTGGCGAGGTCGATACCAGTCAATCCAGGCCCAGGCTGACGAAGAGCGAGTCAGGGCCGAGGGCCTGAACCAAACCGTTGAGCGGATGCAGAGACAGGCACAAGACTACGAAGATCGGTTAAGAGGTGCAGAGAATGAAGTCGCGGCTGCGCGGGACAGAAGCGGTCAACATGAACGGGAAGTAGAGACTCTGCGCCAGCGCCTGGATGAGGAGCGGCGGCGCTCGGAGGCCTTGAATGCCCGGTTAAACGGTCTCGAGAAGGAACGTGGGACGCTGGAAACGCGACTTAAGGAGCTGCAGGCGAAGAGCCGTAGTGCCTTGGATGCGGTCAAGAAGACGTTGTCGACTGAAACCGAGGAAGAGCGAATCGAGGCTGTACCGCCCCGGAAATAATCGGTGCGGGCTTTTTTATCGGTTCAACTGCCCCAGACTCATCGTGGTCGGACTCTCCAGAGTCCGACAAATCGTGCCCGGTGCCGGGCGCGTGCAGTCCGGGCCGTAGTTCCCTGGGTTTTCCAGCGGAAGCGATGCAACCACTTGCATCGCGAGGCTTTCATGAGACCCGTTCTCCAGCTCCAGAGTCCGGCAAGGCGATCAAGTGTTTAGTGGTCGAACTCTGGCACAATGGCGGAGTTTGCTTGCGGCTGGTTGAGGCGAGGCGCGGCGGTGAGTGACTCGCCGTTTTGTGGCGAGTTGTATCGAAACCCTGGTGGTCGAGCGACGCGCCCGCCTTGTGGGCGAGTTGTACCTAACGCCCCCGCCTCGCCTCAACCGATCGGGCCGCTTCGCCTCTGCTTCGACCGCGACCCAGGAGAGCAGGGGTTTCGATACACCACTGCAAAACGCGGCACTCAACCGCCTTGCTCTTCCGGTCCGCTCGCCGCTTCGGGCTTGACCGGTATTTATACACACTCCGTTTTTCCAGCGACCCTGACAAGAGAGCTTTTTTGCGCGCTTGTGCCCTGGAGTGGGGTGAACAAGTTCCCTAGGTTTTCCAAAAATTCCCACGGGAAGCGAAATAACCGCCTGATCCGTGCGCCGCAGCCCGGTGTCCCCGGTTACAGAAATATCTTTAACCTCCGTTCACTTTTGATAGACTGTTTACAAATTACTTCACAAAGCATGCTGCGGTTGTTGTTCCGCGCGCCCTCCCTGGCGTTTGTCTAGTTCCGATTGTTTGCCGCATGCCGCTTATTGGAGCCGGAAAAGATGTGGAACCCGACTGCAACGGATAACCCCGAAAACCATAAGAACAAGGACGAGACTCTGATGGACACCGCGCAGGTGCAGCGTGAGCGCGAACATCGGCTGCGCCTGATAATGAATGCCGCCCCGGTGCTCATTTCTTACGTGAACTCCGAATTTCGCTACGAGTTGGTTAACCAGTCGTACGAACGCTGGTTCGGCCGTACGCCGGAGGAGATCAACGGTCGACATGTTCGCGAAATCCTGGGTGAAGAGGCTTGGAAAGAGGTTCGGCCTTACATGGAACGTGCCCTGCGGGGAGAGGAGGTCGCTTTCGACAAGCAACTTACCTACCCGCATGTGGGGTCGCATTGGGTGCATGTTTCTTACACTCCCGATCGGGATTCGACTGGTTGTGTTCGCGGATTTGTCGCGGTCATAAATGATATCGGGAAAATCAGGCAGGCAGACTCGGCGGTACGGGAGAGCGAGGAACGCTACCGGAATCTCTTCGAATCGAGTCGCGAAGGAATCATTTTGCTGGACATGTCTGGGCGTATTACAGCGGCGAATCCAGCGTTGCTTCACATGCTGGGCTACACCCTGGGGGAACTCAAGGCGACGACGTACATCGCGCTGACGCCCGCTCGCTGGCATGTAGCGCAGGAGCGAATCGTCAGGGAGCAAGTTTTGAAGCGCGGGTATTCGGACGAGTACGAAAAAGAGTACATCCGCAAAGACGGTAGCATCGTACCAATCAGCAAACGCGTGTGGCTGCTTACCGACGAGGCTGGAAATCCGATCGGCATGTGGGGGCTTGTTCGCGATATCACCGCGCAGAAGAGGGCCGAGGAGGCTCTCCGAGAAAGCGAACAGCGCGAGCGGGCTCGCGCCGAGGAGTTGCGCCTCCTCAACCAGGAGCTCGAGCGGCGGGTTGCACAACGGACTGCTGAGGCGACGCAACGGGCTGCGCAATTGCAGGCGCTGGCGGCGGAATTGACCAACGCCGAAGAGCGGGAACGGCGCCGTCTCGCGCAGATCCTTCACGACCATCTTCAGCAGCTTCTGGTTGGGGCAAGGATGCGCGCCGCTATTGTCAGCCGGCGGGTGGCAGATCCGGCAATTCGGCGGGAAATTCTCCGTTTTGACGAGCTTCTCCATCAGGCGATTCAAGAGTCCCGTTCTTTGACGGCCCAGCTCAGCCCGCCCATTCTCTACGACGCCGGATTAGGGCCTGCACTTGAATGGCTGGGGCGATGGATTCAGGAAAAGAACGATTTGGAAGTGGCTGTGAGTATAGGCCAAGATTCCGAACCGCCACAACCTGAAATCCGGACGCTTCTGTTTCAAGTCGCCCGTGAACTCCTTTTGAACGTTGTAAAACATTCAGAGGCGGATCGGAGCGAGCTGCGGCTACAGCGTGCCGGGAAGGGCTTTATCGAGTTGATCGTGGCCGACGACGGAAAGGGGTTCGACCCTGAGGAGGTGAGTCCCGGCTCTGGAGGCTTTGGTCTGTTCAGCATCCGCCAGCGGCTCGATTTAATGGGAGGTTCGGTGAAAATCGAAAGCCGACCGGGCAGCGGAACCCGCGTGTCGCTCAAAGTACCGTGTGTGACGGCTCAGGTCGCCCGGGCACCCCAGGCATCCCCGCGACTTCCACGCGACCAATCGCCTGACGCCGCGCGATCCGAACCGCGAATTCGTGTCCTTCTCGCCGACGATCAAGAGATTCTGAGAGAAGGTTTGGGAGGATTGTTGCGCGACCATCCCGAGTTTGAAGTGGTGGGAGAAGCGGCTGACGGTGAACAAGCTCTCCAGTTGGCTCGCACTTTACGCCCTGACGTGGTCGTAATGGATGCATCCATGCCGCGCATGAACGGTATCGAATCAACGCGGGTCATTAACAGAGAGTTGCCCGATGTTCGAGTCATCGGATTATCGATGTACTCGGAGGAGGAGATGGGCGGTGCAATGCTTGAGGCTGGTGCCGTGGCATACCTGAGCAAGGCGTGCCCGGTAGATCAACTTGTCGCCGAAATCCGCCGTGCCGCTGCGCTGCAACGCGTAACGGGATGTTAGCTGCCGACAGGGTGGTCTTGGACGGACGGTTTTGATTCTTATCGAGTCGACTTCTAAAGAACCGGGCCACCCGCCGATTCGCACAGGCCGAATAGCTTGGACTGGTGGTTGCGGTGCGCCGATCCCCGGCGCACCGGCCGGCTACCCGTATCGGCCTTCGATGTATTCCTCAGTCCTGGGATCCTTGGGCGCGAGAAAAAGGTCCTCGGTTCGCCGATGCTCAACCACTTCTCCCAGCAGCATGAAAATACACTCGTCACTGACTCTTCGAGCCTGAGCCATGTTGTGGGTGACGATAACGATGGTGTATTGGCCGCGCATCTCGAACATTTCTTCCTCGACGGAGCGCGTTCCGGCCACGTCGAGTGCCGAACATGGCTCATCCATTAGAATGACCTCGGGCTTCAGCGGAAGCAGGCGCGCGATACATAATTTCTGCTGCTGCTCTAACTGCAAGTCCGTGGCCCTCATCTGCAAGCGATCCTTTAGATCATCCCAAAGCCCCACTTCCTTCAGGGATTTTTCCACCGCCGCATCCAGCTCGGACTTTTTCAGCCGCAGTCGCGGGGTATGCAGGCGCAGGCCGAAGACAACGTTTTCGTATACAGAAATGGGCAACGGGTTGGGCCGCTGAAAGACCATACCGACGGTCTTGCGAAGTTCGACGAGCGAGACGTCGGGATCGTAAATGTTTTTCCCCAGTATCTGGATGTCCCCTTGGATGCGCACATTCGCATACCGTTCATTGATGCGGTTAAAGCAGCGCAGAAGCGTCGTTTTCCCGCATCCCGAGGGGCCGATAAGAGCCGTGATAATTCCTTTTTTTATCTGGCTGGTGACGTTTTTCAGGGCTTGGAAATCACCGTACCACAGGTTCAGTCCCCGGGTTTGGATCGCATGTTCGTGGGATTCGCTTATCTTTTCAGCCGTAAATTCCATTCACGTAGTCGTAAGTCCGCTGATCCGCGGGATTATCCGAGAAAACCACCTCGCTTCGATCCAGTTCCACTATTTCTCCGTCGAGCAAAAACATGGTGCGATCGGCCAGGCGACGCGCCTGCTGGATCAGGTTAGTGACCAGGATTATCGTTATCTCCCGGCGCAGTTCCTTCAGCACATCTTCAATACGCATCGTCGTCACCGGGTCGATAGCGATCGAGAACTCGTCCAGGCAAAGGACCTCGGGTTGGTGCGACAAAGCCCGGGCGATCGTCAGGCGCTGCTGCTGACCGCCTGATAGTTTAGTGCCGAGGCTGTGGAGTCGGTCCTTGACCTCATCCCATAACGCTGCCTGTCGCAAGCATCGCTCCACCAACTCGTCCAAATCTGCCTTGTTTTTCAGTCCCGCCGAGCGCGGGGCGAAAGCGACGTTGTCGTATACAGAAAGGGGGAGCCCCACGGGGAGCGGCGCAACCATTCCAATGGCTCGCCGAAGGTCGTACACGTTGATCTGCCTGATATCCCGGTTGTCGAGCTCGATCTTACCTGACACCTTCGCGTTTGAAGTGAAATCGATCGTTCGATTTAAACAGCGGAGCAGGGAAGTCTTGCCAGATTGCGCAGGGCCAATCACTCCCAGGATCTCGTTTCGGTGTACCGTAAAGGAGAGTCCGCGCAGCACTTCCTTAGGGCCGTAGGTAAGACGAAGATCCTGGACCCTGATTTTTACTTGCAACGCAGACGTTGTCATCGTCACCACTTCTTCCGGTTACGGAGCCACACACGGAAAGCGATAGCCCCGGTGTTGACTATCAGTACTGACCCTAACAGGACGACGGCAGTAGCATAAGGAACGGATTCCTCCACATTTGGAACCTGTGTTGCCATTGTGTACAGGTGCATTGAAAGAGCCATGCACTGCTCATCCAGGCGGTAGGCAAAAAAATCTCCCCGTTCGATGGCCTTGAAGAACACAGCGCCGGTGAACATGATGGGCGCCGTTTCACCGGCTGCCCGGCTCACCTGGAGAATCACTCCGGTCAGGATCCCGCTGATCGAATTGGGAAGGACAATGGACCAGATGGTCTGCCACCGGGTGGCCCCCACGTTCCAGCAGGCCTCGCGAAATGCCATCGGAACAGAAGCGAGAGCTTCGCGAGTACTGGCGATAATGACCGGCAGTGTCATGATGGCCAGGGTCAGAGAGGCGGAAAGGATCGAGTAGCCGAACTTTGCCCCATAGACGAAGGCACCCAGACCAAACAGGGCGTGTACGATGCTTGGAACCCCGGCCAGGTTGATGACCGCCAGGTTGATCACCCGGTTCAGCCAGTTGTCCTTCGCGTATTCATTCAGATAAACAGCCGCCAGCACCCCGATGGGAGTCGCAACCGCCAGGGAGATGAAGACCAGGTAGACGGTGCCCACGAAGGCTGGCCAGATTCCGCCTTCGGTCATGCCGTTCCGGGGAACGTCGAGCAGGAATTCAAGCTCCAGAGAAGGCCAGGCTTTGACAAGCAAGTAAGCGATAATTGAAACGAGCGGCGCGATCATCACGACTGCCATCGCAAGGAATACCCACCGTGCCACGCGCTCAACCCGGTCCTTCTGCCTGGAGAACTCCGTGCTGGAAAAGCGCGAGATCGTCCCTGCGTGATCCATCGTCACTTCCTCCTGACTCCCCGGATGACCAGATCAGCCGTCAAATTGACCAGGAAAGTAATGGTAAAAAGCAAAACGCCTGTTAGAAAAAGCACGCGGTAATGCTCAGACCCGACCGGCGCTTCGCCCAACTCGGCCGCGATATTGGCTGTTAGAGTACGAATCGAATCGAGGATGCCATGCGGGATATTGACTGCGTGTCCCGTAGCCATGAGCACCGCCATGGTCTCCCCCACAGCTCGCCCCACTCCTAGCAGTACCGCCGCCAGAAGTCCGTTCCTGGCAGCAGGAAGCAAAACCCGGTAGATCAGCTGCCATTTTGTTGCTCCTAGCGCCTGTCCGGCTTCCCGATAAGAGTCCGGAACCGCCTTTAACGCATCTTCTCCGATCGATACGATGATCGGCACCGCCATCAGGGCCAGGATGATGCTGCCGTTGAACATGTTTACCCCGACTGGCGCGTCTGTGTACTGGACGATAATCCTGCTCATCACGGTCAGGCCAATGAAGCCCCAGACCACGCTCGGTATGGCGGCGAGGAGCTCGATAACGATCTTCAGTGTCTCTCGAAGCTTTGGGCCGCAGAATTCCGATATAAAAATCGCGCCTCCGAGTCCCAGCGGGACGGCGAAGACCATCGCCAGGACCGTGACGCTGAAGGTGCCCGCAATCAGCGCTAGGACGCCGTACCTGACATTCTTAATCGAAGTCGGATACCACTCGATGCTGGTGAAGAACTCGACCAGTGAAAATTCCTCGCTCCCCAGGACGGGAAACGCTTCACGAAATACAAACAGAAAAATCGCGAGGACAAACAGGATAGCGCTTATCCCGCTAATCCGGATTACCGTTTCAAGGATATGCTCGCCGATAACGGCCCACCGGGGGCGTTGGGGCCGTACTCGGCCCAGGCTCGTCCGCCGACTGCGTTCCGTGGCTGACGGATGGATGCCGGCTGTCGAGGTTTCACCTCGCGAAAGGGCCGCCTCAGTCTGTTTGGTTTTTGATCGATATCGGGACGTATCCACTGATTTCAACTATCTGCTGTCCGGCATCGCTCAAGATCCAGTCAATGTACTCGTTTACGGCGCCCTCCGGGGCGCCGAGCACATACAGGTTAAGTGAGCGCGCTATCGGATATGTTTTGTTCAGAGTTGTTTGAACTGTCGGCGCAACCCCGGGTTCACCTGGTTTTTCGGCAATCTTCAGCATCTTAACCTTACCAGTGGCGTAACCCATCCCGCTATAGCCGATCGCGGTCGGCGCATTCCCGACAAGCTCGACTACTTCCTTCGATCCGTTCATATCGAGAGAACCAAGCTCGAAGTCTCTCCCGCCAAGCACCCGCTCTCTGAAGAACTCGTAGGTCCCGGAACTCGACTGGCGACTGACGCGGACTATCTTATCGTTGCGCACATTGGGGATGGTCACCCCCAGCTGTGACCAGTGGGTGATACTACCGTCCTCGACGAAGATCTCGGCCAATTGGTGCATCGAGATCTCGTTTATCGGATTCGTATGATGAACGTAGATCGCGACCGCATCGTAGCCGGCTGTGATTCCAATTGGTTCACGGCCGGTGTTTTGCCGCGCTTCTTCGATTTCCTCGGCCTTGATGTCGCGGCTGGCATTGGCGATGTCGATCGCACCCCGAATGAGAGCTGCGATACCCACACCGGATCCGCCGCCGGAGACTTCGACGTTAACAGCGGGGTTAACTGACCGGTAGGCCTCTGCCCAGGCTTGGGCGACGTTGACCATGGTGTCCGAACCCTTGTTTTGAATCGTGATTGAGCCTGCCGCCTCGGTGTTTTCGGAGGCTCCGCATCCGGCATTCAGCAGGAGGCTAATGGCTAGACAGGATGCTGCCAGCCCGGTTCTCAGCAGTTCTTTCAACTCCATCTGGGATCTCGGTTCAAAGCCTCATTGCTATTGAAACGCCTGGTACTCAGCTCGTGCTTCCTGTTATTCGAGCCGGTTCAATTTCGGCTCCGAGCATCGCCTGGGTCAAGTCTCGGAGGTGCTGCTCCATGAATTTGTAAGCCCTTTCGAAAGCAGCTTTGGCCTGCTCGGGCGATTGGGACAGTGCACAGGGGTCCTCCAAGTTCCAATCGAGCAAGACGGTCTTGCCCGGCATCCGAATAGCGTTTAGCGTCTCAGGGCCGAATGCAATGACTACCTGGTAGTAATCCAGATTGGGCACTTGATCGATCCCTTTGCTTTTATGGTGGGAGACGTCCAGACCTCTCTCTTTCAGAAATTCCGCAGTTTCGGGATGCATGGGTTTAGGGTCAATCCCGGCGCTGGTGAAGAGGAATTTCGGTTCCCCCAGAGAGTTAGCGACCGCCTCGGCGATCTGAGAGAGGCAGGAGTTATGCTGATCAACAAACAGGACGCGAAAGAAGTCGGCGCCCTTGTGCTTTGAATACTCTCCCGTGCAAGCGTATATCACCTCTTCACAAAGGTTGTCGGCCTGGTCGGAGACCCTTTCCAGCCGTCTGGCGATGGTCAGGAGCGGAGTCATCGCTTCAAGAGGAATGCGGCCTTCCTGCCGGTATTGAACAACTTCCGTGTTGATGATTGTTCGAAAACGATCCGCTTCGCTCTCGCTCTTCATCGTCTTCCTGGCAAGATCGGGATCCTGGTCGACGAAGGCTCGGGCGGCATCGCGGAGCATTGGAATGACGAGGCTGGTCATTTCTCGGTATCGGTC
>DAOTAI010000216.1:2966-8595 GCA_035593865.1 Acidobacteriota bacterium | reverse complement strand
TCCCGCCTGGGCGATTGACGGAACCTTCAGCTTTCGACCGCAACCCGGGATGCTGCGAGGAAATCCGCTCAAAGCGGACAAGACTCAGAAAATCTACGAATCGATCGGTGCCTACCTGGTCTACTTGAAGAGAGTGTACGGGGTGGAAGCGGCCATGTTCTCGTTCAATGAATCCGATCTGGGCATCAACGTGCGTCAGACCGGCGAAGAGCATGCCGCGCTCATCAAGGGCCTGGGTGCTTATCTTGCCAAATGCGGGCTGGCGACCAAAATGCTGTTAGGTGACAATTCCGACGCGACGACCACGGAATTCATTCTTCCGGCCATGCACGACCCGGAGGCAAGGCCTTACATTGGCGCAGTGTCTTTTCATTCCTGGCGAGGTTGGAGCGACGAACTGCTGAAGTTCTGGGGTGAGGCCGCGCGTCGGCTCAACGTGCCTTTATTGGTGGGCGAAGGGAGCACAGATGCAGCCGCCTGGTCCTATCCGCAAGTCTTCAAAGAGCCGTGGTTCGCCATGCAGGAAATTACGCTTTACACCCGGATCTGTGCCATCTCTCAACCGCTGTCGATTCTGCAATGGCAGCTCACGGCCGATTATTCCATCCTGGCCGGAGGCGGCGTGTTCCGGGAAGAAGGACCACTGCGGCCGACGCGCCGGTTCTGGCATCTGAAGCAGCTGGCGTCAACGGGGGAGGATTCCTTTGCCCTGCCCATACACTGCGAGCGGCCGGATATAACCTGCGCGGCTTTTGGGAACATTGCGGAAGGGATTTATACGATCCACGTGGTTAACAACGGCCCCAGTCGCGCCGTTACATTGGAAGGTCTCCCGAGCAGTGTTAAGTCTTTGAAGGTTTATGTAACCGACGACCAGCGCGGAATGGAAGAAAAGGCGGGCGTCAAAGTGAAGGATGGGAAAATCGAGCTAACCCTCGACCCCGTGAGCTTCACCACGATATTCGCTGAAATTAGCGCCGAACCTGGGGCCACGAGTTAGCCCGGTTCAGGTGTTCTAGCTAGCCGCCATCCTTCAGAATATTTGGGCGCGGTCCTGAAGGACGCCAGAGGGAAAAATCGGCTTGAATCCGTTCACCTCCTGGAGCTGGTTGATGTCGCCATCCGGGATGACGACCACGATCCAGGGCGCATCGAGTGTTTGGATGCGCCCCTCCCACTGAAGATCGCCTAAACTTCCAGCTGGGAGGTCCAGGGTCCGCTCCAGCTGATCGAAATGGAGATTGTGGGCACGGAGTCTGAAGTGGCGCGGGCCGCTTCCGGTGGTTGAAACCCGAAGGGAGATTCGTCCCGGCTCTGGCTCCGTCCAAGAGATTCGGAAAGGCTTGGGATCAGTTTCTCCAGCGACGATTTCCGAACGGTTCAATTCGGCCTGGATCGATATCCAATGAGCCACTGGCTGAACCCAGGTCTCCTTTGCGTTGATGTGATTCTGGGTCGGCCAGTAAGGGAGATCACGATTGAGAAAGGTTTCGATTCCGACGGGCAGCGAGCCGACGATGTCTCCCGACAACGCAGTGTAGTGCGGAACGAAATCATGGCCTTCACCGGTCATCGTGCTTTGTCCGAAGGGATTACGGCCCACAATCCATTGGAGTTGCTGCTCGGTCAGGTGCAGGCCTTCCGGGTCCTTCCTTAAGCGGGAGGCCGCCCCGAGAGCCTTGGCCATAGTCAGAATGACTCCATAATTCCCGCGGCGCAAAAACCAGATAGGGAAACGACGCAAGTAGTGCCGTGGGCCGATCTTGACGCCGTTTAAAACCTGCTCACGAAAACTGCGGCGGTTGCCCATGATGTATCCGGCGGCGCCGGACTGAGGAGGCTCAGGGAGTCGCAGGTATTCGTCCTCGCGGTAGATCGATTCGGGGAGCATCCCGTAGGGCTGGGTGTAACCGGCAATAGCCTTCAAATACTCGGCGTAGAGGACGATCGACGAATACCATCGCATCCAGTCAGAATGGTTTGGCAAAGACTCGCAGAGCATTGTGAGGCCAAGGATTGGAGCGTGCATCTGGCTCAGGTGATGCTTGTGGAGCATGTATTCCCGTGACGGCGAGTCCCAGAAGAAGCCTGCCAGTTTGATATCCAGTTCTTTGAAATATTCCTGCTGCTGGAACGAGATCACGGTTTCCGCGAGTCTGGCTGCCGATTCGCCATAATGCGGCTCGCCGGTTGTCCTGAACAGTTCGACCGAGGTGACAACTCCCGCGGCAGCGGTATCCAGCAACTGTTCGCCTGATTCCGACGAGTTGGCATTTTTCCGACGGCGCATTCCTTCCATGGCATGCTTCCAGTCGTCCTCTGCCGTTTTGCGGCACAAACCCGCAAAGAACGGATCCGTCGGCTCGTAAAGCCGGGCCGCCAAGGCCTCTGCACTGGCAGCCATGAAGTTGTGCAAGGGATCTTCCTGCGCTTCGGCAGTCACGTCGTCCTGATCCCCGATAATGCCGTTGGTCCAGAAATCATGAGTTGCCCAGACGATACGGTGACCGTCCCCAAAACTGGTTTTGACAATGTAGTCCATCCCCCAGCGGGCCTCATCGAGTAGTCTGGCCGCCAGGTCCTTATGTTCACCGCGTTTCTGTAGCTGTTCGGCCAGGCTCAACATGGCATAGGCCGCCGTGGAAGTGTTGGCCAGTCCCTGGGAGACATCACCTGCGTCATGCCACCCGCCGTTGATGATCATCTTCTTGTCGCCATGAACGCCCAGCCAGTCCCGGTGACAGACCTCGTGAATGCCCGGGACGGCGAAGCCGCAACGCTGGCAGAAGAAATAGTTGAGGGCCTTCCAGATCGTTTCTATCCACACATCGGGAGCAATCCTGAAGGGTCGGGTCTCACGTAGCCCGGCCCGGATGATGTAGGTGCCTGGCGTCAGGATTTCGCTGAAGTCAAGCAGTTGAAACGTGCCTAACGGGGTCTCGACGGTTCGAACCGGTTTTCGGAGGACAGTTGAGCCGGTATCGCGGGAGATTAACTCAAAAGAGTCAATTGAAGGGTCACTTATAATTGCCGTTTTCGGAGCCCCGGAAGTGTATCCCGTATGGCTGTAAGCAATTCGCCCGGGAGCGACCGCCCACCCCTCGTAGTAATCCGCCTCGACCAGTTGCAGTTCGAGCTGATCGAAGTAGTAGGTCGCCCATTCGCTGGCTCCCGGCTCGTGGCCCTGCTGGATGTATTGGAACTCGAGCGCGGTGACCTTATCCCGCGGTAAATCGGGGATCTCCCAAACGACGTGGTTCCAGGTCTGATTGTTTAACAGTTGGTAGTTGTAACCCAGTCGGCCCGGCCCCGGGGTTTCAATCTCGCCCTTGTTGTGCAGAAGTATCAGCAAAGAGACGACTCGAAAGCCGGGAAGATCCGGGTAGATCCAAACCGATATTCGATTGAAGTCTCGCCAGTCCTCGCCTGGGAACTCCCGGACCACGCTGGTCGAGCCGAAGGGACGACCCATCTGGGGGCCGGGACGGTCGCCTTTGGTCTTGGCGCGAAGGCGCACGGAGTAGCTGCCGCTTTTAACCTTTTCACGACTCAGAGTCATCTGGCCGCGCGGCTCGCTGGGCTGGCCGTAGCCGAAAGTGTGGCGCTGAGAACACGAGGCGAGCCTTTCAAAGTCGTCAAGAAGACGAGTCTTGAGAACCGGTTTCTGGAGCCACCGGTGAGGAGCGCTATCCGTATAGGGCACCGGCATTGATGTCTGCGCCCGAGCCTGGCCAAAGACCACGAGGGCGCCGATGCCGATCATGACCCAGGTTCTGGGTGAGGCAAGTCCGAGTCGCGTGCTCGTCATCATCATGATTGTAGCCGGATTTGAGAGATTCACCTATATCGGAGTGGGGGTTCAGCACGGGTGGTCGTACTCTCCAGACTCCGGCCACGATAAAAGACGAGGAACTTAAACCACCGCCTGGGTTCCCTGTTTGTAGTACCGCCTTCAGGCGGGCCTTAAAGCGGTCAGATATCAACGGTTGACCGCTGGGTAACTGCCCGGCTAAAGCTCGGCTAAAGCCGGGACTAGGAACAGAGGGTGCTTCCTGCTCGTTCTGGCGCTCGAGCCACGGAGACTTGGGACAGTTCCGCTGAAACAAAAAAAGGGGCCTGCCACCTTTGGCAGGCCCCTTTTGAGGCTTACACGAGAATGGACTGACTAGAAGTCGTAACGCAACCCGAATTGCATGACTCGGGGCGAACCCTGGATGTTCGTGATATTGCCGAAATCCGGGCTGGGTTCACCTTCGTACGGTTTGTAGCCCAATCCGTACCAGGAAAGAGCATCACCAAGCCGTTGCGTGTTGGTCGCGTTGAAGACCTCCCACCGGAACGTCAGAGTGTGGTTCTCGGTGTTTGGTATCCGGAACTTCTTGCCGAGTCCAAAATCCAGGGCGACGTAGCCGTCCAGTCGCAGCACGTTACGATCTCCGGTTTCGCCAGGGTAGGCGTTGCGGTAACTCTGATAAGCATACGTCTTATCAGCGAACAGGTTCGGATGGTCTCCCGATTTTGTCGGGCTCGACTCCAAGTGGCGAATCCGGGTTCCGGCGGCAGCGACGTTCCAGTTGGTCGCCCAGTAACCGGCGTCAAATGGATTTGACGTATTCGGCAAGCCGGAGTTCCATCGGAAAATCCCGTTGAACTCCCATCCGCCCAGAATCGCTTCTGCCCATGGGTTCATTCCGCTCAGGAAAGGACGATTCTTACCGAAGGGAACCGCCCACAGCCAGTTGGCGTTGATCATGTGCCTGACATCGAAATCCGACACCGAGCGACTGTCGTCCGGCCTGTGGGGATTCAGAATGTACCCGGCGGCAAAGGCCGCTGCGTTCTGAAGCCCGGAAGCGTTGTCCATGGACTTGCTCCAGGTGTAGTTGAAGTCAACGGTGAGGTGATCCTTGTAGCGTTCTCTTGCCGACAGTGTAAACCCGTGGTAGTCAGAGCTGGCAACCGTGCTCCACGTGTTCAGAGTTCCATACTGCGGGTGGTAGTAAGGATAAGGGACAATGGGGTTGGCCCAATTCTGAAGCATGTGTTGCAGGTAGGTCCAGTCGGGTCCGTTAAAGTCTGTCACAAGAGCGTAGATTTGCTGAGTTGCATTTAACGGACCGGCATAAGTAAACCAATCCGTCCCGTAGAGAATCTGACTCAGCTCGATAAGGCCCGATCGATCCGGAAAGAGATTCTCGAAGTAAGGAATGGCGGGCACGTTTTCTATCGGAGTGTCGTTCTCGTACAACTTCGCCAGTTGGGTGCCGGCGGTATACCAGTCCATTCCCGACTTCGGATCAACCAGGTTGTTGATGGCCATGATATCGCGCTGGGCCATGAGGTTTCGCCCGCGGCGACCGATATAGGAAGCCTCGACGAAAAGTCCGCCCGGAAGTTCGCGCCCCCAGGAGACGTTCCAGACATGGTTGACAGGAGAAACCAGCGTGTCGTCAAGAGTCGACTCGATGCGCCGCGCGTTGTCAGCTGGTTTTGACAATGGGAAAACCAGCTTGTCTGGCTCGCTTACACCCGGCAAGCCGCGCAGGTTCATGTCGTAACCCGTGAAGAGCGGCGCAGGTCGATTCGTGATGTTGTAAAAGTTCGCCGGAAGGTCCTCGGAAGACGAGAA
>DAOTAI010000216.1:0-2956 GCA_035593865.1 Acidobacteriota bacterium | reverse complement strand
CAGTGTGTTGTTCAGATCGAAGAAAACCGCCAGGGCGCTTCCGATTCGATCGTACATCATCCCATAGCCGCCGCGAATGATCGTCTGTCCCTTGCTTCCCAGCAGGACGCGCAGGAACCCGTCATCTGCGCTGGGGTTCCATGCGGCGGAAATCCGAGGCGCAAAGTTGTTCCAGTCCGTCTCGTACCAGCCGGGTTTGTTGTAATGCGGCCCGGCCACATCGACCTTGATTTCTTCAGCCAGAGATTGTCCCTGGGCAGCGGCGGCCTGGCGCCGCTTGAAAAATTCGCCAAGGCTGACAGTGGGTTTTACCTGGAAACCGGTCGTCTCGTAAACGGGCGTGTTGACCCCCCAGCGCAGACCGTAGGTAAGCGTCAGACTCGGGACAACCTTCCAGGTATCCTGGAAGTAGAACTCGTACTCCTCGGTCCCGAACTCGCGCGAGCTCGGAGTTCCAGGCGGCAAGAGATTGCCGTCGGCATCAAAGTTGAAATTGTAGCTGTAGTCGTTCAGCCGACCGATAAGCGCGGCCATGGCTCGACGGAACGGTCTGTCGCTGGATTCGGCCAGATCTGAGATCGGTTGAACCAGTACCGCGCCCGACTGCTCGTACCAGCTGAAATTAGTCACTCCGACGTCGTAAGAATTTGCAAACGACTGTCGCTGGTTGCGGACGAATCGCAGGTTCGTTCCAAACTGAACCGAGTGGTTTCCTTTTATCCAGGACACGTCATCCACAAAGTTGTGGACAGGAGTCGTCCGGCTAAGCGTACGGGTAAAATCGAGGGGCTCAAAAACTTCCCGGAAATAGATGGCGTTTGAGCCCGAGTCTCCTTGTGAAGAAAAGGCTTGGCGGGTCAGACCGTAGCGGAAGGTGTTGAGGAACTGCGGAGTCGCCGCCCAGGTATGAGATGCTGCCAAACCGATAGGATGATTCCACATGGTTGGCTGGGGAGTATCCGGGAGCCAGCGCTCCGTGCTGGCCTCGTTGTCCCACTGATAATTTCCGCGAATAAAGAACTGGTGTTTATCGCTCAGGTTGAAATCGAACTTGGCGGTATAGACATTCCAATCCAGAGGCAACGGGGCGTTAAAACGAAACCCTCCGGTGTTGATGCCGTCACCTTCACCATCGTCATTGGCGGGATAGCGGGAAGCTGCGTCACCCAGCGCTTGCATGGCAATCGGATTAATCCCTACCGGGAAGAGCGCATTAATTTCCTGCTGAGTTAAAGTCACCATCTCGCCAGAAGTGTTGACGTACTTGATGCTTCCCTGGCCAAGATGTGCCAAAGGAACGACACGAATAACCGAAGATTCCTTGCGGTCTTTTCTTCCCTCGTAATTAAAGAAGAAGAAAACCTTGTCCTTGGCAATCGGGCCGCCCAGCGAGCCGCCGTAGAGGTTTCGTATCAACCGCGGACGGGCGATTCCAGGTTTCCCATCCAAGTCCGGGTCACCGGTAACACGGTTGTTGAAGAAATCGTTAGCCGTTGTGACAGTGTTCCGATGAAACCAGATTGCCGAGCCGTGCAGATCATTGCTTCCACTGCGAGTGACCAGAGAAACCTGGGCACCGGCGGAGCGGCCCTGGTTCGCATTGGGATTGCTGGTGGTAACGCGGAACTCTTGAATGGAGTCGGGAGTCACTCGGATGACGGAATGGAATGCCTCCCCCGTCTGCTGCTCATTGACATCGATACCGTCCAGGGTGAGATTGGACTGGTCAGAACGCGCCCCCGCAACGTACCCGTCCAGGGTTACGCCCGGTTGGAGCTTCAACAAATCGACAACGTTTCGGGACTCAATCGGCAGTTGCCTGATCTGAATTTCATTAAAAGGATTCCCGATCGAGGCGTCGACCTTATTAAGCAACTGCTCGGCAGTCACGACGACCGTCTCACTGACTTCGCCGATGTCCGTGAACTTCAGATCCAGGCTTGCCGGAGTGTCAACGAACAACCGAACATCATCTACGATAACTGACTTGAACCCCGACAATTCGGCACGGACCTGATATGTTCCGGGAGTCACTTGGGTGAACTGGTAGTTGCCGGCGTCATCGGAAATCGTCACACGCTCAGCTCCGGTTCCCTTGTGCACAAGCGTAACTTCGACGCCCGGAACCACCATGTCCTGTGGATCCTTAACCGTCCCCGAAAGAATCGTGGTTTGCGCCAGGCTCGGGGACGTCAACGCAAGAAAGAGCGTTGCAACAATTAACCCTAACCCGAACTTCATGAAATATCCCGTATGCACTTTCAACCTCCCGTCCTTAACGCCCCGCATCTATCCCCCCGGGCGTCCGGACTTGATCAATCCTGGCGTAGAACGAGCCAGGAACACCGGTTTGGGATGCCAGAGACGCAAGACAGTCAACTACAAAGAGCCAAACCTGTCCGTTTCGGCGTGTTATTCTAAAGTGGTTAACTGTTTTAGTAAACTAAAACTTTCAATTTCTTGTCATGTCGGATAACGGGTGAGCCAAGCCAGTGTCCTCTAGAAACCCGGGCTCCTTCCGGCCTCCCGATTCAAGACAGGGCCGGGAAAGCCGGAACCTCGTTCTTGAGATCGTCCGTTCACTAGGCCGTTTTGTTGTCGGGCAGGTGTTAATCGCGATTATCATGACGGGGCTTTACGCGATCGGCTATTTCCTGGTCGAAGTGCCTCTCTGGTGGTTGGCGGCCTCGTTGTCCGGACCACTTCATCTGGTGCCTTTTCTGGGCACCGTTGTCGGCGCGGTTATTCCCGTTGCCTTTGTGCTGTTTGCCAACAAAAGCCTTTGGGTGGTCCTTTACGCGCTGCTTGTGTTTGTTGCTGTCCAGCTTTTTGAGACGCTCTATCTGACGCCCATAATCTTGGGTAGAAAGCTCAGCCTTCATCCGCTCGTCGTGTTTGTGGCCGTATTTGCGGGTGCGGTTTTGGGGGGACCAATAGGAGCCCTGGTCGCCGCCCC
>DAOTAI010000215.1:0-8615 GCA_035593865.1 Acidobacteriota bacterium | reverse complement strand
CAACCCGATGCCATTGTGGCTAACAGAACCAGCGCCACCAAGACAACGTGATTTCGTCTCCGGTTCATTTAAGACTGCGCCTCCTTAACCGCCCCCTGGCGTCATTAACCCGATATCTCCAACACCTGCACCCTTGGCGATATCGATGATCCGGACGATGTCACCGAAGGGCAGGTCCGGGTCTCCCTGGATGAACATGTTCTTGTTTGCCCGTGCGCTGTAGATGTCGAACAGTCGGGATCCCAACTGATCCAGAGTGACCGGGTCGGTGTTGATACGGAGCGAGCCGGTGGAGTCAAGCGAGACCACGATCGCGTCAGACTTGATGATCACGTTCTGCTCGATTTCTTCAGGCGGCTTCTGCGGCACCCGGGCCTTCAGGTCGTATTGCGTCTTCGGCTGGATGACCATGAAGATGATCAGCAGTACCAGAAGAATATCGATATAGGGAGTGATGTTGATGTCGGACTTGGGTCCGCCACCTGAGCCTAATGCCATTGCCATTACTGCACCCTCCCTTCTCGTTCACGATCGACCAGCAGCCCGATCTTCTCTACACCCGCGTCGCGAGCTCGGTTGATTACCTCGACAACCGCCCCGTAGGGGGTGGCAACGTCGCTCTTGACGAAAAGCGGGAGATCGGGGGCCATGGCGACTCGCTCCTGCACTTTCTCGGTCACGCCGTCAAGCGCAACCATGTCGGCGTTGACGTAAATCGTTCTGTCCCGGGTAATGGTAATCGTGGTCGCGTCTTCTGATTCGATTTCGGGGGCTTCCGCCGCGTTTCGGGCTTTAGCCTTATTAACCGCGATTCCTTCTTGGAGCAAGGGAGTGGTGATCATGAATATGATCAGCAGCACCAGCATAATGTCAGCCATCGGCGTGACATTGATGTCGGCGCTGACGCTTCCCTTGCTACCACCAGTACTCATTCCCATGGTTACACCTCTCTTCTATTGCTGGCCTACTTGCCCTCGCTTCTCCGCTTCAAGAAGTAGTCGATGAGCTCAGAAGAGGAGTTGTCCATTTCGACGATGAACGATTCGATTTTCCCCGTGAAGTAGTTGTACATCCAGACGGCGGGAACGGCCACGAACAGACCGAAAGCGGTGGTTACCAGAGCTTCGGAAATTCCGCCGGCAACAGCAGCAAGACCCGTGTCCTCACCGGAGCTCATACCGGCAAAGGCGTTGATGATACCAACCGTGGTACCAAACAGTCCCACGAAGGGGGCCGTACTTCCGATCGTCGCCAGGCCGCCGAGGCCGCGCTTGAACTCCTCGATACCGATCGCGGTAGCTCGTTGCAGCGCCCGGCGCGATGCTTCGATCGTCTCGCCTGGTATATCCTTCGAGCCTTGATGCGCCTGAAACTCCTGCAAGCCCGCAGCAACCACTTTTGCAAGGTGGCTTTTCTTGTTCTGCTCGGCCAGCTCGATCGCATCACGGATGTTACCAGTCCGAAGCGCCTCCGCTACAGCGGGAGCAAAATCACGCGATTGCTTACGCGCGGCCCGGTAAGTCATGTAGCGCTCGAACATAACGCCAATGGACCAGATTGACATAATGGCGAGGATGACGACGACACCCTTTGCCAGTAACCCCATGTTATCCCACAATTCCATAAAACCTACGCCCATAGCTTTGTTACCTCCCCGTGAAGGAAAAGATAGCTTTTTTAAGCAGGCAGCCGTTTTCGATACAACTCGACTGAGAAAAGCCACCTGCCCGATTGTTGGTTTTCAAACGTTCTTACCTTAAGACAAAGTTCACAGTTACTGTCGCAACGACAGGCACCGGTTCATTGTTGAGAATGGTCGGCGAGTACTTCCATTGCCGTACCGCATCAATCGCCGCCTGCGTCAACAGCGGATGGCCGCGGACCAACTCGATGTCAGCAACATTTCCCTGCTCGTCCACGGTGACCTTCAGAAGGACCATCCCCTGCACGCGCGCTCGCTTGGCCAATTCCGGATATTCCGGCTCGACCCTGCGGATCAGCTTTGAAGCTTGTACGTTGCCTCCCACCTTCACCGGCTCTTTACGCCGTGCCGGAGGAGGAGGCGGTGGGGCAGCGACTTTAGGGACACCCCCAAGAACACCACCAACCACTCCACCAGGAACTCCACCAACTACGCCCCCGGGAACTCCTCCCGGTACTCCACCGACGACACCAGCCACGCTGGAATATTCTGGAATGTCGTCCATCGGCGGCGGAATTTCCTTCGGAATCTCCGTCGGCATCTGGAACTTCGAAGCATCCAGCTTAACCACGCGCACTTCCGCAGCTCTCACTTGCGGGGCCGGGGATGGTGGAGGTGGTGGCGGAGGAGGTGGTGGCGGAGGAGGCGGCGGGGCCAAGAACGTTAGTAGTTCCTGTTCGGGTAGCCCTTGGTAGTAGATCAGCGGAATCAAGATCAAGATCGCGATGGCTACCACGTGAATGACCAGGGAGACTACAAACGTGCTCTTTGACCGCCCTGCTTTGTGTGGAGCAGATTCGATCAAATGGTCAAACATCTTCCCTCTTCCTTTCTATCGAACTCAGGCCGTTACGGTTTTGGCAGCCTTTTTCCTACGTTCGGAGTAGGTCTGCCACCAAAACACCACCGGACTGGCTATAGCCAAAGTCGAATAACAACCGACGATTATGCCGACAACCAGAGCGAACGAGAACCCGTTGAGAACCTCGCCTCCGAACATGTAAAGCGCGAAAACGGCCAGAAAGGTCATTCCGGATGTCAGGATAGTCCGGTTCAGTGTCTGATTGACGCTCAGGTTGATTATCGTGGCAAGATCGGCTCGGCGCACCGACCTCAGATTCTCCCTTACTCGGTCAAATATGACAATAGTATCATTTATAGAAAAGCCGACAAGCGTCAGCAACGCCGCTATCACATTCAAACTGATCTCTTTACCGGTTAGAGAGAAGAGACCGACCGTGATGAAGACGTCATGGAAAAGTGCAATCACGCCAGCTACCCCGTAGATCGGCCGGAACCGGAAGGCGATGTAAATCAACATGCCCAACAGCGAGAACAATACGGCGTTCCGGGCGCGGGTCTGTAGCTCCTGCCCAACCTTCGGCCCCACGCTCTCAACACTGATAATCGTGAAGCTGCCCAGATAAAATCTCTCTTCGAGAGACTTGATAACCTCGTCCGCTACCCCGGCGCTCTTCAACTCAGACAGATCACGAATAACGCCTCTCTGCGCGGTCCGAAGATCCACGATGCGATCCGCGAGCTCCGTATAATGTCGCGCGAAGTCGGATACCGACATCTTCTCGCGCAGTTTTTCAGGGTCAGCCTGTTGCAGTTCGTTAGCCAGGGCCGACCTCGTAAGGTTGTTCAAGTCGACCTTTCCCTCCGGCACCTGCGCGTCGAACCTGGCCTTTAATGCTTCAAACACCTTGTTGCTTTCGAGGCTCAGGTCCTGGGTCGCCTCCGTCGCAATACGTGCCATTCGGACCTGCACTTGATTCGTGCTGGGCTCATCGAACCGTGTCACTTCCTCCGCCTCGATCCCGGCGTCGTTCAGAGCATCCCTCACTTGGTCGAGGACTGGCTCTTCCTTGAATTTCAGATAGACCAGCGTGCCGCCGGTGAAGTCTACCCCGAGGTTCAGCCCCTTGGTCATAAGCGATACCAGGGCGCCGACCATGAGGAAGGCTGATATCCCGAGGAAAATCCACCTCTTACCCAGCCAGTCAATCTTTGGATTGGTCAGTATCTCCATACTAAGTCCCTGACGCTCCGCCGAATCCACTTCCCTTAGTAACCTTCGGCAGAGATTTGTTCCCCGTTAAATTGAAAGTTTTGTCACTTCCCGCTTCTGCAAATACCAGTCGAATATTGTCCGCGAGACGAAGGTTGCAGCAAAGACATTGGCGATGAGACCAACCGCCAGCGTGACAGCAAACCCGCGAATCGGACCGGTTCCGAACTGGAAAAGGAAGAGAGCGGCAATGAGCGTTGTTAGATTTGTGTCGAGAATCGTCGTGAAAACGCGGGTGAAGCCTGCGTCCACGGCACTGCGCACGGTCTTCCCGAGGCGGAGTTCTTCTTTGATTCTTTCAAATATCAAGATGTTGGCGTCAACCGCCATACCGATCGTGAGAATCACTCCGGCAATACCAGGAAGGGTCAGCGTCGCCCGGAAATACCCGAGGACGCCCAGCAGTATGACGACATTGATCGCCAGGCAGATGATCGCGTTCGCACCCGAAAGGCGATACACGATAAGCATTGCCAGAATGACGAGCCCCGCGCCGGCCAGCGAGGCTAAGATACCTCTGCGAATCGAATCCATTCCCAGCGACGGGCCCACCACCCGGTTCTCAAGAATTGTGATCCGGGCAGGCAATGCGCCCGAGCGTAGAATCAGAGCAAGGTCTTCGGCCTGTTCCGGTGTGAACTGACCGGTGATACGCGCGGAATCCGAGGCTATACGCGATTCGATAACCGGAGCGGATCGAATCTCATCGTCGAGTACGATTGCCAGGCGGTTTCCTACGTTTTGTTCTGTAGTCCTCGTGAATAGCGCGACTCCTTCTGTATTAAGGAAGAAAGAGACCTCGGACCGTCCCGTAAAAGAGTCCTGGCTCCGGCGGGCGTTCTTCAAATGTCTACCTGTAACCGACGGCGCTTTGCGAACTACCATGTACATGGTCTGCCCGCCGGTCTCGTTGATATCCCGATATGGCAGCACCTCGTAGTCAGGGGGAATCATGCCTCCAAAAGCCTGAGCCGCCGATTCCCGACTCGAGAATTCCGAGCTTTTCTCCGGGTGAACCAGTCTCAACTCGAGTCGCGCCGTGCTGCGGATCAGGTTGATGACGCGGTTGGGGTCATCGACCCCGGGAAGCTCAACAATGATCTGGTCCTGTACATCGCCGCTCCCATAAACCGTGATGGTCGGCTCGGCTACGCCATACTGGTCGACGCGGTTACTGATCGTCTCACGGGCCTGGTTGACGGTCTGTTGTGCCAGATACTTCCGCACGGCAGGGATCATCTGTAGCACGTAGTCTACCTGACCTTCGCCGTAACGCCTCTGATAGGTCCAGCTTGAAGAGTATTCTCTCAGTTGCACCTCAACAGCGTCCTGCGCTTCTGGAGGAACCCCCAAAATCTCAATTTCCGGACTCTCAGGCTTGTCGACCGTCCGGCTCTCGGCGAAGGCCACTTCCTTGTCGCGCAATTCCCGGTCAATTCGGCCACGCACCTGCTCGGCCTCGGCGAGTAGCGCATCGCGAAGCATCACCTGAAGCACGAGATGTATTCCACCCTTCAGGTCCAGACCCAGATTGATCTTCTGGGAAGGAGGGACAAAGAGATAGATAGAGACACCGACGACGGCCAAAACGACCAGCATTCGATACTTCAGATTCTTTTTCATCACTAAATCGCTCTATTCTTAAGCGTTATGAATACGCCTACTTTCCTGCCTGCTCCCTTGAGCCCGGCTGCAGCGAGGAAACAGCGTTTTTCGCGACCTCGATTTTGACCGTGTCGGCCACTTTCAGAACCACGGTATGCTCCTTCAGTCCCGCAATTGTTCCATAAATGCCGCCGCTAGTAATAACCTTATCCCCATTCTTCAAATTGGCGATCATCTCTTCATGTAGCCGTTGTCGCTTCCGCATCGGCCGGTAGATCAACAGGTAGAAGATTACGAAGATCAGGAGGATCGGCGCCAAACTAACTAGTTGGGCGGAGGGGTTTTGTTGTGCCAGAACTGGTTGAATCATAAGGTCACTATTCCAAAAATCCCGCTCGAAACAAAGTGCGAAGTATATCAAATTTCACTCAGGTGCAACGTAGCGCTCCCGGAACGTTCGCTCCCATTCCGAGAAGGAATTGAGGCTGATACTCTCTCGAACTCTCGCCATTACGTCAAGGTAAAAGTGCAGGTTGTGATAAGTGTTAAAAATACTGCCGACGATTTCGTTCGAGAGGTACAGGTGTCTCAAATACGCCCGTGAGTACCGGGCGCATACCCGGCAACTGCAATCGGGATCAACCGGGTTCTCGTCCAGCCTGTAGCGATTGTTCTTGATGCTGATCTTTCCGCGACTCGTATACAGAGTGCCGTTTCTGGCGTTCCGCGTCGGCAGGACGCAATCAAACATATCGATCCCGTGCTTGACACACTCGATCAGATCCAGGGGTGTGCCAACTCCCATAACATAGCGCGGGCCAGGCGGCATATAATCACTTACCTGCTCGACTATCTCGTACGTCAAACGTTTCGGTTCGCCAACGCTCAGCCCTCCCAGCGCCAGTCCGAAAAAACCTAACGCGCATAAGCGTTCCACGCTTTCCCGTCGCAATTCAGGGAAAACACTGCCCTGCACAATCCCAAAGAGCACCTGACTGTCGTCTTTATGCACGCGACGACAACGTTCGGCCCATCGCATCGACCGCCGCATTGAATCGGCCGCCTCCTTTTCGGTGACCGGATACGCCGTGCAGTCGTCAAAAGCCATGATGATGTCGGCGCCCAACAGCTGCTGCATTTCAATGGCCCGCTCTGGAGAGAAAAAGTGGAGGCTGCCGTCCAGATGGGAACGGAAGTGAACTCCCTCCTCGGAGATCTTTCTGAGCGCTCGGTGGCTGAGCACCTGGTACCCGCCGCTGTCCGTCAAGATCGGCCGATTCCACGCCATAAAGCGATGAAGCCCGCCAAAATGTCTGATCACCTCCTCACCCGGTCGCAGGTACAGATGATAGGTGTTGCTGAGGATGATCTGAGCAGGCAACTCCTCCAGCCACTCCTGCGGCATGGCTTTCACAGTTCCGGCTGTGCCTACCGGCATAAAAATCGGGGTCTCAACCATGCCATGCGGAGTTTGAAGGAGCCCGCGGCGCGCGCGTGTTGAAGAGTCGAGCGCTGTAACGGTGAAAGAAAATTGCATCGTCCGAGGAAGGGCTATCATAGCACACGCGTGTAGCAGTAATCGTGGCAGGCGCTGCGTCAAAAAGTGAACAGGCACGAGGCACAACCCCCGCCGTCAGGCCGGAAGAACAGAGCTTGGAGCGCAGCGTATTCCAGCGCGCACTAGTGGACCAAGTGGACCTAGTGGACCAAGTGGACCAAGTGGACCAAGTGGAACGTCTAGGGGATCTACGGTCTCCGCTTCGTCCACTGAGTCCACTAGGTCCACTCTGTCCACTAGTGTCCGCTGGAATACGCGGCGCTCCCGGCTCTATTGCGCGCGCAAAAATACCAGCTGCTCCAAATCAGTACACAGCGTACAGGCTGGTTGAATCCACGACGTAAAGGCGATCACCGGATGGGCTGTAGGCAAGTCCGATCAACATCGGACCCGAAACCGTCCATTCCGGCGTCTTTCCTCGGAAGGTGTAAATTCCTTTCCTACCCTGGAATGAGGCAGCCACCTGAAGGTTTCCTTCCGGGTCAAACGCCATCCCCTGAGGTCTGCCAAGCCCTTTAAAGAATGTCTCGACCCCGCCATCGGTGGAAATCCGGTAAATGGAGTCCTGGGTCGAGAGTGTCGGACCGGTGACGAAAATGCTTCCGTCCGGGGCGGTCGCCAGGTGGTAAGCTGAAACACTGGGTTCCAGTTCACATAACACCGAGACCCGCCGATCAGGAGAGACACTGTAAAGTGTTCCACCCCGGTCTCCGACTATCAGATTTCCGTCGCGGTCGAACACGATGCCCGTGGCCAGACCGAGTCCCTCGACATACTTCTCGAGTTGCTTGTCAAAACTCGATCTGTATATTGTCCCGGTATGCCTGCTGCTCACATAAAGGAGCCCATCGGGACCGATAGCCAAGCCGGTGGCATTGACAATGTCGGCGAGGAAAGGCTGTTTGTTGCCATCAGGATCGATGACGTAGACCGAGAACGGTACCTTTTCTCCTCTTGCGCCGCTGAAAGCACAATAAACCAGACCTCGCTCGTCAACCACTGGATTGGCGACACAGTACAACTCTTGTGCGAGCCGTTTTCCCACCTTGAATGAATGGCGCGCCCTGTTCTGTCCCTGGTAGACCACTAGTCCCGTACTCGATACTCCTTCCGGGACCTTCACGGTGAGCGCCTCTTTAGAAGCGCCAAGCAATGGAGCTTCTACTTCTCCGATCTCAACTCGCAGGTCATCTAAGCCGCTGAGGCCTTCCACTTTTACGCGAATAATTCCTCCGGGAACCGCGGCTTGCGGCCGGATCTCTTTGACCTTCATCGAGATTCAATATAACACGTACGATTTGTGGTAGACTCGCTATTTTCTCTCATGCGGGATGAAGCAATCGTGGGCAATTGCATCCATATTCGAGGTGCCCGTCAGAACAACTTACGGAACATCGACGTGACCATACCGCTGAACAGTCTGACGGTTATAACCGGCGTCAGCGGATCCGGTAAGTCGAGTCTGGCCTTCGACACTCTCTACGCAGAGGGACAGCGCCGATATGTTGAGTCGCTATCGGCGTATGCCCGGCAGTTCCTCGAGCGTATCAACCGGCCACAGGTCGATGACATTGCAGGTTTGAGCCCGGCTATCGCGATCCGGCAGAAGAGCGCTTCGCGCAATCCGCGTTCCACCTGCGGCACGGCAACGGAAATATACGATTACCTGCGCCTTC
>DAOTAI010000214.1:0-8642 GCA_035593865.1 Acidobacteriota bacterium | reverse complement strand
AAATGGTCAATTTGCCCGCCGAGCGTTCGGGTTGTGAGAAATCCGGGTTAGGGCCAACGGCCCCTAGCGAGCCGAAGGAGTGTCTACGAATATCGTTCAGGCCCGGAGCCGGTAGCGGGCCGGGCTGTCGTTCTCACAGCGTCTGCACACTTCTCCATTAGCGGCCATCCCTTCCCGTCTAGCGTCATTTTCTCCAATCTGATACGCTCTTCAGCCATCAGCAATACGGACAGCGAGGAGTAGGTATGGCACGATACAGAAGGCTTGAAACTCTGACATTGATGAAGGAAATTGGCCTCGTTCCTGTTTTTTACAACGCCGATTTCGAAGTCGCGAAGAACGTGGTCTGTGCCTGTGCAGACGGGGGAGCACGGCTGGTTGAGTTTACGAACCGCGGTGACAGGGCTATTAACGTGTTCAACCGGCTCGAGGAGTTCTGCGCCAAGGAACGGCCGGACATCATCCTCGGAGTCGGGTCTATTGTCGACGCACCTACCGCCGCGATGTACATTGCGGCAGGCGCGAATTTCGTGGTCGGCCCGTTACTCGATGAGGACACTGCTCGCCTCTGTAACAGCCGCAAAATACCTTATTCGCCCGGCTGTGGAACGGTGACGGAGATCCATCGGGCCGAGACCTTAGGGGTCGAGATCTGCAAGATCTTCCCCGGAGGCGAGATTGGTGGACCGGGCTTCGTCAAAAACGTTCGGGGACCATGTCCCTGGACGGACATCATGCCGACCGGCGGCGTCTCCCCGACCCGGGAGAGCCTCGGCGCCTGGTTTGAAGCAGGGGTTGCATGCGTTGGCATGGGATCGAAGCTCATTACCAAAGAGCTCATCGGAGCCAGGGATTACGCTGGGATCACACGGAAGGTGCAGGAAACGATCGAGATAATCAAGCAGGTTCGCGGGGGTAAGAAATCATGACGAGTCTTAACTTAAAACCGGCCTCAGCTTGTAAGTACGACATTGTGTCGCTCGGCGAAGTCATGATCCGGTTGGATCCGGGCGAGAACAGAATCCACACGACACGGACCTTCCGGGTATGGGAGGGCGGCGGCGAGTATAACGTCGCCAGGGGGTTGCGCCGCTGTTTTGGCAAGACTGCGGCAGTCGTTACAGCGATTACGGACAACCCGGTCGGGAGGCTGCTCGAGGACCTGATGCTTCAGGGAGGGGTTAGCCTTGAGTACGTCAAATGGGTTCCCTTTGATGGCATCGGTCGGAAAACCCGGGTCGGGTTAAATTTCACGGAACGTGGCTTCGGGGTCCGCGCGGCAGTCGGCTGCTCAGATCGCGGTCACTCTGCCGCTTCGCAGGTTAAGAAAGGCGACATCGACTGGGAAAAGATCTTCGGGCAGGACGGCGTCCGGTGGTTCCACACAGGCGGAATCTATGCCGGGCTTTCCCCATCCACGCCGGAAGTCATCCTTGAAGCGATGGCAGCCGCGCGAAAACACGGAACCATCATCTCCTACGACTTGAACTACCGTCCCTCCCTGTGGAAAGACATAGGCGGCGTTGAAAAAGCGGTCGCCGTGAATCGCGAAATCGCGTCGTGTGTCGACGTAATGTTCGGGAATGAAGAGGACTTCACCAACGCACTGGGTTTCAAAGTTGAAGGTCTGGACGAGGACTGCTCGAAACTCGATCCATCCAATTTCAAAAAAATGATCCAGGAGGCGGTCCGTTCATACCCGAATTTCAAGGTAGTGGCAACGACTCTTCGAAATGCCAAGACTGCCTCCATTAATGACTGGGGTGCGATCATCTACGCCGATGGGCAATTTCATGACGCGGTCCTGCGTGAGAACCTGGAAATCTACGACCGCGTAGGAGGCGGAGACAGCTTCGCTTCAGGCGTTATCTACGCGCTGATGGAAGGCAAATCCGCTGCCGAGGCGGTCAATTACGGTGCTGCTCATGGGGCGCTTGCCATGACGACTCCCGGCGATACGACAACCGCCAGTCTGAAGGAAGTAGAGAAAGTGATGAAAGGCGGAACGGCTCGAGTAGACCGCTAACGACTCGAGCAAGGACTGTTCCTTTCTGGCGCATTCGAAAAAGGCGGCATGCAAGGAGTGCCGCCTTCTTTGTCTAGTGAGGGTGTACTGACTCTGCTATAGCGTGGCTGATCGTACGGGAAACAGTTCTCGCCTCCTATAAGGCAACCACTCTATTTTGCGTAAGAACAGACCTACACGGACGACTCGAGGCAACGTCGGATAGTCTCAACCAGAACCCGGGCGCCTTCGCTCTTGCTGATGTAAGCAGAGGCACCCGCTTCCATCATGCTTTGACGCATGTGCCGTTCCTCGAATAACGACAGCCCCACGATCTTCGTATCCGGCAACAGCGACTTGATAATCCGAGTCGCAACTATTCCATCCATTTCCGGCATCATGATGTCCATCAAAATGACATCCGGACGTTCCTGACGGGCCCTTTCAATCGCCTGCCTCCCGTCTCCTGCCTCGGCCACTACCTGCAAGTCGCCTTCCAGCCTCAACAATGCCGCAAGACCATCCCGAACGACCAGGTGATCGTCGACCAGCATGATCCGAATGGTCTTTTTACTTCGAACCCGCCCCTGGGCTTCCTCCCCCTCGCTCGCCTCATCCCGCCCTACTTCTGTTTCTTCCAGCACTGCTCTTCGGGCAGTTGAAGGCACGCACAAACACTGCGCAGGGTCGCTGTTGGTTGATTGCATGTAATACGGTCTCCGCTTTAAAGACTTTTTAGGACTTAAAGACTTAAGACAAATATATGTGGCGCTAGTTTGTGTCCTCTCTCATAATACAGAAAAGAAGTGGACATATACCAATCGGCGTGATTCCAGGTTCTCAGCGGTCGTGAGTGGACCAAGTGGACCTAGTGGACCTAGTGGACAAGTGGAACCTAGTGGACCAAGTGGACCGCCTGGCGCGTTTACGCTCTGGTTCGTCCGTTCAGTCCACCAGGTCGACTTTGTCCACGAAACAGGCGGCCTCAAGTTAACGCCGTCTTACCCGGAACTGCTACCGGATCAACCGGATGATTCACAGGTCCATACTGGGGCGGGGTAAAATCGAGCTTGGAGCTCTTCTGTACCCAGTCCAACTTCAAAGCGCGGCCGGAGTAGGCGCTCATTCTCCCAGCAATGGCGACAAGCGTACTGTGAGCCATGTCTTTGGCCTCGGCGAGTGGTTTGCCGTCACGGATACTCTTAATAAAGACCTGCTGATCGAGTTGCTTTGGCTGCACTTCCGGTCCCTGGTATTCCCAGGCCTTCTCCCCCTTGATCAGCCCTCGATCCACTTCGGCAACTCCCTTTGTACCAATGAGGCGCTCGCCGATACGGTTTGCACAACCATTGATTTGGCGGCACATACTGGTGACACGCACATCGTTGGGATATTCAAAGACTACGGTGAAGTTGTCCCAGATGTTGCCAAGAGTCCGCACTTGCCGCCCGCCCTGGCCGAGGCACTGCTCGGGGTTGGCGTCAAGAGCCCAATTGATGATGTCCAGGTTGTGCACGTGTTGTTCGACAATATGGTCGCCGCTGAGCCAGGTGTACCAGGGCCAGTTGCGAATCTGCCACTCCATCTCGGAGAGGCTGCCCCGCTCGTACCATTCCCAGTAGCCCAGCATGTCTCCGCCCATCCAGTAAGCCTCGCCCGCAACGACCCGTCCAATCGCGCCATCGTGAATCCGCTTGATAGTCTCCTGATATGACGGAGTGTGACGCCGCTGGGTCCCGCAAACCACCGACAAGCCTTTCTGCGCGGCCAGTTCGGAGATCTCCAGCATCGCCCTGATTCCGGCCGGATCCACTCCTGCCGGCTTCTCCATAAACACGTGCTTGCCGGCCTCTACTGCAGCACGAAAATGAAGTGGACGGAAGTGAGGTGGCGCTACCAGCAGAACCGCTTGGACGTCAGTTTGCAACACGTCCCGGTAAGCGTCGAACCCGGTGAAGCACATCTCCGGTTTGACGTTGACGCCGCGAGGCGCTTCTTTCCGCAAAATTTCCAGCGACTGCTGGATTCGATCGGCAAACATATCGCCCATCGCGATTAACTCAACACCTTCCACTGCCTGCAGGAGCGCAACGGCATCCCTGGTACCCTGCCCCCCACAGCCGATCAGGCCCACTCGCACCATATCCGAGCCGGCAGCATGCACACCCCACTTCACGCTACCCAAGACTGACACCGATGCGGCCGCAGACGCCGAGGTTCGAATGAAGTCACGCCGAGAGACAGCCGACTCACTTGTCCTACCTTTCATATGCATCTCCTTCGTTCATCCGGTTTCTGAGCGGATACTAGCACACTGCCCGGCGAACTTCAGTCACTCAGTCGCAATCCTGACTTGAGCCTTCAGGCGCGATCCCCGTAGACTTGAGTGAACAACTATATCCTCGAGGCAAATGACAATGATCCATCTGTTCCTGCTGCAAGTTGTTCTGTCCTTTTTCTGGGGGAATGCCCAAAGGGAATACCGCGATTGGACGGTCTACGGCGGCGGACCCGAGAGTATCCGCTATTCCAGACTGGATCAGATCAACCGGGCAAATGTCCGCCAGCTGCGCGAAGTCTGGCGTTATGACACTGGGGACGCTTTCGAAGGCTCCGAAATGCAGTGCAACCCGATTGTCGTCCAGGGATTGCTTTATGCGACAACACCCAAGCTGCGAGTCATTGCCCTCGAGGCGGACACCGGGAAGCTGCGATGGAGCTTTAACCCTCATGAAGGCAAGGAGGTGAAAACCAGGACTCGAATACGGGGACTGACACACTGGCAAGGACGCATCTATTTCGCGGCGCGTCATCTTCTCTATTGTCTTGATGCCAAGACCGGAAAACTTGTTGAGAGTTTTGGATCGAAGGGAAAAGTCGACTTGCGTGAAGGACTGGGACGAGATCCGGACACGCTCAGCGTCTCGGCGAACACCCCGGGAATCGTCTACAAGGATCTTCTCATTATGGGAAGCCTGGTTTCGGAGGAGCTTCCGGCGGCACCCGGGGACATCCGCGCATACGATCTGCGTACCGGCAAGATTCGCTGGACTTTTCACACCATCCCGCGGCCGGGCGAATTCGGCTACGACACCTGGCCGCCCGATGCCTGGAAATATGTTGGAGGCGCGAATTGTTGGGCGGGTATGAGCCTCGACGAGAAAAGAGGCATCGTTTTTGCCGCGACCGGCTCGGCGGCCTTCGATTTCTACGGCGGCAACCGACCTGGGGATAACCTCTTCGCCAACTGTCTGCTTGCGCTTGACGCAAACACCGGCAAGCGCATATGGCATTTTCAAACAGTCCGCCACGACATCTGGGACCGTGACCTGCCGGCCCCGCCCAGTCTCGTCACTATTCGCAAGAACGGCCGGGTTATTGAAGCGGTTGCTCAAATCACAAAATCCGGAGTGGTGTACGTTTTTGAGCGGGAAACCGGGAAGCCGGTCTTTCCCATCGAGTATCGTGAAGCGCTCGCGTCAGACGTGGAGGGCGAAGTGACCGCCCCGTCGCAGCCGTTCCCGCTGAACCCCCCACCCTTCGCCCGACAGCGCTTTACTCCCGACATCGTCACGCAAAGGACACCAGCGGCCAGACAGTATGTTCTCGACAAATTGCGCACTCTTCGGAATCGAGGACCGTACGACCCGCCCAGCCTTCAGGGGACAATCCTCTTCCCGGGAATGGACGGCGGTGGCGAATGGGGAGGCGCCGCTTTCGATCCGGAAACCGGCATGTTTTACGTGAATGCTAACGAAATGGTCTGGATCATCAAGCTGGTCGAGAGAGAAAGGAAGAGCGGCTTGCGGACCGCTCGCGAACTTTACGTGAGCGAGTGCGCCAGCTGCCATCAAGAGAACCTGAAGGGAACGCCGCCTGAATTTCCGTCGCTCGTTGGTATCCGGGATCGAAGAAGCGAAAAACAGATCTCGGCAATCATCAGCCAGGGCGCCGGGCGCATGCCGGGCTTCGCCCACCTCCCTCAAGACGCAGTGGATGCGATCACCGCGTACTTAATGACAGGGGACGGATCCGAAACCGTCGCCTTTGCTGAGGAGTCGTCACCCATCGACTTGAAGTATCGCCTTGACGGGTACATCCGTTTCACCGACCCTGACGGTTACCCGGCCGTCACTCCACCCTGGGGTACGCTGACGGCGATAGATCTCAACAAAGGCGAGATCGCCTGGCAGATACCTTTGGGCGAGATACCGGAACTCGCGGCTCAAGGGATCAAGAATACCGGCAGTGAGAACTACGGCGGACCGGTCGTCACGGCAGGCGGTCTGATCTTCATCGCGGCAACCAACAGCGACCGGAAATTCAGGGCTTTCGACAAAACCTCGGGTGAGCTTCTTTGGGAGACCGAGTTGCCGGCGGCAGGCAACGCGACGCCGGCCGTTTACGAGGTTAACGGACGTCAGTATGTGGTCATCGGCGCAGGCGGCGGCAAATGGGGGAATCCTTCCGGGGGAAGCTATCACGCTTTTGCCCTGCCGCAAGCCACGGGAGCGAAGTGAGTGGTTGCGGAGGGGCAGGGCAACCAGGGCCAGCGCCAAGTGGACGAAGTGGACCCAGTGGACCAAGTGGACCACCCGGAGGATCTACGGTCTCCGCTTCGTCCACTGGGTCCACTAGGTCCACTAGTCCACTCTGTCCACTTGGCACGGCGCTCCAGGCTGTGTTCTTTTCCGCTCAAATCCTCCCCGACCGTAGAATTGCAATAACCAGCCACAAGCCGAGAAAGCCGGCAATGAGGTAACCAACCACTCCGAGTGCAGGAAGGCCCAAGACAGACGGACCTTGTCTGAGATGCACGATAAGGGACGAGCCAACGATCAATGCAGCGACGATCAGGGCAAAAGCGATGCGGTTCGTGGACCGGTCGATCTCAAGAATGAGGCGAGTGAGCCCTTCGTGCTGCAGGGAAACGATCAACTCGCCTTTCTTCAGCTTGGCAATAATGTCCTCGATATCCTCCGGCAGTGTTTGCAGCATCTCCTGGTATTGCCGCCAGACTTTGAGAAACTTCCGAGCCGATCTGCGTGGATCGGCCTGGCGCCATGCAAACGACCGCACGAAGGGCATTGCCTCCTCGACTATGTTGAACTCCGGATCCAGCGTTCTTCCAACACCAGAAGCAACGGCCAGCATCCTGCCTAGCAGTGCAAGGTTCATGGGCAGAATGATCCGGTGTCTTCGGACCATCTCCAGCAGGCTGTTGATAACGGTTTGCAGATCCAGGCGATAAAGCGGCAGGCCGTAATAACGGTCGATAAACTCTTCAATATCGAATTTCAGCAGGCTTTCATCGACCTCCTCGTTCAAGAGGTTAAGATCCTTGAAGACCTGGAGAACACCGTCCGCGTCCCGGTCAGTGAGCGAAGCAAGCAAGAGCCCCAGTTGGTCAGCGGTTTCATCGTCGAGCCTGCCTACAATTCCGAAATCGACGGTGGCAATGGCATTGTTGGCAATGACAAAGAAATTTCCCGGGTGAGGATCGGCATGGAAAAGGCGATGCTCGAAGACTTCTTTGAGAATGGCACGGGCTCCGTTTCGGGCCACTTCTCGTCGGTCGAAGCCTCGCTTCTCGAGCTCCTCTACGTTCGTGATTTTGACACCATCGACCCAATCCGTGGTGAGCACCCTGGGTGAGGTGTAATCCCAGTGAACGGCTGGAATGAACCGGGTGGTATCGCCTCTAAAGTTGTGGCGGAAACGCTCAATCGACTGGGCTTCAGCTACAAAGTCCAACTCTCGACGTATGGTCCGGCCGAACTGATCAACCAGATCGCTCGGCTGAATCCAGCGCAATTCCGGCACATGTCTTTCTATCAGTCCGGCCAGGTCCGACAGAATGGCCAGGTCCGTCTCGATCACCCGCTGGATCCCGGGGCGCTGCACCTTAACGGCGATCCACTCTCCTGAAGGCAGCTGGGCCTTGTGTACCTGCGCGATGGAGCCGGACGCATACGGCTTTTCTTGAAACGTTTTGAAGAGCTTCTCGGGAACGTTCTTCTGCTCTTCCTCAAAAATCGTTCGGACGTCGGCGATAGGAAAAGGTGCGACTTCGTCTTGAAGCTTCTCGAGCTCTTGGATATAGCGGGCCGGAAGGATGTCCGGACGCGTACTGAGAAGCTGCCCGAATTTGACGAAGGTCGGGCCCAGTTCAGTGAGCGCAATCCGAATTCGCTGCGGAGTCGGCGACACGGCAGACTGTACTTCGCCCTTCAGTCCGCGCCTCAGCAGTCCACTGAAACCTATTCGGTCTGCGATATCGCCGAACCCGTATCGTGCAAGTGTGAACGTCACCTGGCGGTAGCGTTTGACCCGCCGGTATGTCTTAACTGCTCTTAACGGTTGAATCATTCTCGGCCGCCGTCTCGTGGGAGTGAGCAGCCCGCTCTAGTTTTTCAACCCTTTTCACCAGCTCGTCAAACTGCTCTCGGCTGGGAAGCCCCATTTCGATGATGACTCTCTGGGCATTGTCACGCACTATCGCGGTCAGCCGCTTCTGCTCGTCCCGCATCCGGGTGATCATGTCGTTGACTACATGTGGGCGGTCTTTTTCGGCCACTTCGCCGCGTCGCACAAGCTCGTCCACGACTTCCTCAACTTTTTCCCGGGTCAGGCTCGC
>DAOTAI010000213.1:0-8650 GCA_035593865.1 Acidobacteriota bacterium | reverse complement strand
CGAGAAAGGCAGCGCCCAATCGGTCTCCCTGTGGCAAGACTGCGGCGATATAGTTGTTCTCGCGCGAGTCGAGTATCGCATCTTCGATCGCAGTCCCCGGGGAGACGATGCGTGTGACTTCGCGGCGCACCAGCCCCTTGGCCTTTCGAGGGTCCTCGACCTGCTCGCAGATGGCCACGCGGTATCCTTTCTTGACGAGTCGGGCTAGGTAGCCGTTAATCGCGTGATGAGGTACGCCGCACATCGGTATCGGTTTGCCGGCGCGATCGGTGTTACGGGATGTCAACGTAATTTCCAGCTCACGACTGCCCACTACGGCGTCTTCGAAGAACATCTCGTAAAAATCACCGAGTCGGAACATCAGCAGCACCTCGGGGTGCTCCTTCTTAATCTGGTGATACTGGCGCATCATCGGCGTCAGGCTATCCATGGCGAATTACTGTAGCAGATCCGTATGGCACACGGCGACGCGTCGCGGCTCAGTCAGAAACACGGCGACAGGCAGCCGGCTCATGATAAACTCTACCCTTCCGATGTTCATCCTCGCTCTTGACACCGCTACCAATGCCGGCGGGCTCGCTCTTAGCCGTAACAGCGAAGTGATTGGCGTGCTCATGTGCAAGACGCCGCTTAACTACGCGGAGCGCTTGCTGGATTGGATCGATTTCCTACTCAAGCAGCACGATATCGGTATAAATGATATTGGTTGTTTCGCGGTTGCTGCGGGGCCAGGATCGTTTACCGGTCTGCGGATCGGGGTTGCGGCGGCTAAAGCCTTCGGGCAAGCCTCGGGCCGGCCCGTTATCGCGCTCTCGTCTTTGGAGGCGCTGGCCTTCCGTTTTCGTCAGATGTCCTCACTGGTGGCATCCATGGTGGACGCTCGGCGACAGCAGATCTATGGGGCAGTTTACGAGACAAACGGCAAGGAACCAAAGCTCCGCGTGCACGAACAGGTGAGTAGACCCGAGGAGTGGCTGAGGAGTTTGCCCAACGAGGCTTACCTCTTCGTCGGCGACGGGGCGCTGCTCTATCGATCGACCATCCTTAACCTGATGCCTGGCGCCCGCGTGGCTGAATCTGATAACTGCATTCTTCGAGAGCTGTGCCAGCTGGCTTACCTGAGATATACAGAAGGTGTTCACACCGATGCACGAAGCGTGAAAGCCAACTACCTGCGTCCACCCGATGTCAAGCTCCACTCCGCCAGAGGCAGCGACGTGACGGGAAGGAAGTCATGAGCTCGAGTCCTGATCTCGAGAAAGGCCAGATCCGATTGGCCACTTTCGAAGACATACCGGCACTCCAGCGACTTGATACTTTGTGCGCTCTCAACGGCTGGAACGCTGAAATCTACAAGAGCCTCATTTTGAACGATTCCTGTGAAGTGACCGTATGGACCAACGATCGATCGGTAATCGGCTTCTGCGCAATAAGGACGGTTAAGCCGGAAGTCGAACTGCTGAAAATCGGCGTGCATCCGAGGTGTCAGGGGCAGGGAATTGGGGCGGCGCTTTTGAACCGGGCGCTAAATTCCGCGGTAAGCGCGGGTTGCCAGGAGTGCTTCCTGGAAGTGCGCTGGGGAAACGAACGAGCGCTTGCGTTCTATATTAAGGAAGGCTTTGAGATGGTGGGCATCCGCAGGCAATACTACCGTGACCCGGTTGAAGATGCCCGGGTGATGAGGAAAAAATTGTAGTGTCACAAACTCCGTGAAATTCGAAACCTCAACCCCGTGAACTTTTCGAATTCGTGAACCTCGGAATCGACATGCGACGCACCCTCTACCTTGTCCTGACGCTTGCTTTTACGGTTTTTTCGAATGCCGCCGTTCCGAGTCCTCGGCAAGTGCTGGGCTTTCCGATCGGCGCCGACCGGAAGCTTGCGGATTGGGACCAGATTCACGAGTACTTTCGGCGATTGGATGCAGCAAGCGCGAGAGTCAAGGTTGAGAGCCTGGGCAAAAGCACCCTTGGCAAACCCATGATCCTCGCTATCGTGTCGAGTCCGTCTAATCTCCGTCAACTCGAACGATATCAAAGGATCCAGGAGTTGCTGGCCGATCCGAGAATTCAGGCCGAAGACCCGGACGCGCTGATTCGTTCCGGAAAAGTGATTGTTCTTGTCACTTGCGGGATACATTCAACCGAAGTCGCCTCCCCGTTTGCTGCCATCGACCTGGCTCATCGTCTGGCGACCTCCACTTCCCCTGAGACGCAGGAAATACTGGATCATGTGATTCTGTTGCTCGTCCCGTCACTGAATCCCGACGGTACGACTCTTGTTGCCGAGTGGTATCGGAAGACGCTCGGAACGCCGGCCGAGGGCGTCTCGCCTCCCCGGCTGTACCACACGTATAGCGGTCACGACAACAACCGTGACTGGTTCATGTTTACTCAGCTGGAGACCCGGGCACTGGTGCAACAAGTCCATCATTGCTGGCATCCCCAGATTGTCGTGGATTTGCATCAAATGGGCCTTTACGGCGCACGGCTGTTCGTTCCGCCCTTTGTCGATCCTGTTGATGACAACGTGGATCCGATCCTTCAAGCACAAATCGCAGATCTGGGAACCTCGATGCTGGCCTCCCTGGTGCGATCAGGAAGGGCGGGGGTGGTGACCAATGCTCTGTTTGACGCTTTCACACCAGCGCGTTCCTATCAGCATTATCACGGCGGAGTGCGCATACTGATTGAGGCGGCCGGTGCGCGGCTCGCATCCCCCGTTAACATCAGCGCGGCGGAACTGAAGCCTGGCCCGGACTATGATCCCACACGCGCCTCATGGAATTTTCCGCTGCCCTGGAAACCCGGCACCTGGTCAATTGGAGATATCATCACGTATCAGAGAGAGGCGGTCGAAGCCTGCTTGCTTCATGCCGCCCGGTTTCGCCGAGAGTGGCTCAAGGGGTTCCATACGGTCGGCGTAAACGCCCTCAACCGACGCCAACCCTACGCGTTTATCATACCGTCGGATCAGAGGGACCCCGCGTCCCTGGCCGACCTTCTCGAAGTCCTTCATTTGGGCGAAGTGGAGGTTCATCGAGCCGATAATCCGTTTTCGGTTCCCGCCAGTCTCGTCACGGCGCCTTATGGGCAACCCGGCCGTTCCAGCTTTCCTGCGGGCAGTTTCGTTATCCTGATGGCTCAGCCCTACGGCGCTTTTGCGAAAACCATCCTTGAGAGGCAACAATACCGTATGCCGTCCGGCAAAGGAGGCCGGACTCCTTACGATTTGACGGGGCATACTCTCGGCCTCCTCCTGGGAGTCGAGGTTTACCAGGCGGATCGGCCCTTCAAACTCTCTATGCGTAAGGTAACAGGCGAAGTCGCCGTCAAGGGTGCGGAGATTAGAGGCGAAGGGGAGTACTGTCTGTTCAGCCACGAGAACAACGCCTTCGCTCTCCTTGTAAATCGATTCCTGGAGGCCGGCGCCCGAGTGTCTTGGGCGCCAAACGGATTTCAGGCGGAAGGAAAAGGGTTTCCTGTCGGAACCTTAATGGCTCGCTTTTCAAGTGATTCATCAGCTTTGCGCAAACTGGCCGGCTCGCTGCCGATCACTATTGAGCGGCTAAACAAAGCGCCTCAGCTCGCATGGCAGGAGCTGAGGAAACCGCGGATCGGCCTCTACCAGGGTTTTAGCCCGGTTGCGGACGAAGGCTGGACACGATGGATCCTGGAAAAGAACGAGTTCGAATTCACACTGTTTGGCAACCATGATTTGCGTCAAAAGGATCTGAGTATGTGGGACGTGATTATTTTCCCCAGTCAGGATCCGAAATCGATCATTAACGGGCTGTCCGACCCCTATCCCGAGGAGTACCGGGGAGGCATCGGCAGCGAAGGACTGTCGCAACTGAAGGAGTTTGCCCGCAGGGGCGGTCTCGTGCTCCTCCTTGGGCAAGCGAGTGGACTGGCCAGGGAGCTGGGCGTCGAGATCGAAGATGCGGGAGCCGGCTTGGAGCGGGAGCGTTTCTATATCCCCGGCACGCTTTTGAAGGTGGAGGTCAATAACCGGCACCCTATCGGATACGGAATGCCCGAACAAGCGGCGGTACTCTTTTACGAAAGTCCCTTTTTCAACGCAGGGCAGGGTCTCCCGATCGTCCGTTATGCGAGCGACGATCTAGTTCTTAGCGGCTGGGCGAGGGGTGAGGGGTTTCTTGCCGGTCAATCGGGGTTGACCGAAATCAGGACCGGGGACGGTGCCCTGGTGTTAATTGGTTTTCGCACCCAATTCCGCGCTCAGGCGCGTGCGACGCTGAAATTCCTATTCAACTGCCTGTACTACGCGACGACGTTTCGAAGTTGAAATGATCGACACTCATGATTCGCAAGGTGGAATCGGTTGTTAAGGTGCCATGATGAACCGACGTGACTTCTGGAAATTAGTTTTGATCAGCAGCCTTATTTCCACGGGCCTCGTGCTGTTCTTCCTGCGTTGGCCATCCCCTCCGCCCACGCGCGCGGAATTCGACCAGTCGGACGCCCTGACCTTCGACACGACGCTTAGCGAGGAGGAAGAGGTCAACATTCGGATTTACGAAACGCTCAGCCCCGGGGTGGTCAACGTGATCAGCACCACGGTTGACTATAACTTCTTTCTCGAGCCGATCCCAAGAGAGGGCGTCGGAAGCGGGTTTTTCCTCGACTCTCAGGGACACATCGCAACCAACTATCATGTCATCCAAAACGCGGCCAGGCTCGAAGTTACAATTTACGGGCAAACCGAGAGCCACAAGGCGACTGTTGTGGGCACAGACCCGGCCAACGATATCGCCATACTGAAGATCGACTGCCCCAAAGAAGGCTGCCGGCCGCTGAAACTCGGTAAAAGCAACGACCTGAAAGTAGGGCAGAGGGTCCTGGCCATCGGCAATCCCTTTGGTCTTGAACGGACTCTCACGACCGGGATCATTTCTTCGCTGGGGCGCACCATCCAGTCTCGAAGCGGAGTCATCGACGAGGTGATCCAGACGGACGCCGCCATTAACCCAGGCAATTCCGGGGGACCGCTACTAAACACCCGCGGGGAAGTGATCGGTATTAACACGGCCATACTGTCTCGATCAGGTGATTATGCCGGCATCGGCTTTGCCGTTCCTGTCGATACCCTGACCCGAATCCTCCCGGATCTCCTGGAATATGGGAAGGTATTGCGTCCCTACTTTGGTGTGCAGGGGCGCCGGCTCGACGCGAGACTCGCCAAGGCGCTCAGGGGGCCGGAACTCAGGCTTGATATCCCGGTGGATGAAGGCTTCCTGGTCGAGGTCGTCAGGCCGGGCGGTACTGCCGACCGCGCCGGGATCCTTGGAGGAAATGAGCGGGTATTCTGGAACTTCCGCCCCTTGATCGTGGGCGGTGACATCATCACCGAACTCGGAGGAGTAAAGATCCGTTCGGCCGACGACATAGACAACGTACTGGAAGACAAGAGGCCGGGCGACTCTATCGAAATAACTTACTACCGAAACGGCAAGAAGATAACCAAGCAAATCGAGTTAGTGGGACGCGATACGCCGAGCAGACGCTTCCGCTTCTGAGTGATTCGCGTTTCTCGCGAATGGTACCGAAACCGCGAGTTCCACGCGGCTGACGTTCGGGTGGCAGGTGCATCGCGCGAGGTTCGCGTGGGAAAGCCCGCGGCGGTTGAGTGACGCGCCGTCTTGTGGCGCGTTGTATGGAAACCCCGCGGCGTGTACGCGGCGGACGATCGACTTCCGCGTGCATTCGCGCGTTTCGGCACAATCGCAAAGAACGCGAATTGCTCAAACCACCAGGGTTTCGATACGACCTGTGCAAAACGGGAATCACTCAACCGCCGCGGTTCCGCAAGTTGTACGCGGCAGCCGCGCGACTTCCGCATACACACCAGGGGTTTCGGTACAATTCACCAAGAATGCGAATCACTCAACCGCGGCGAGCTGTACGCGCCCGGACGATCATGTCGAGCCAAACCCTGCATTAAACCTTCATTCTGTCGATCCTGCAAAAAATCGGTTCGTAGATTTGGCAGGGTCGAGCGTTATAGTAAGTGAAGCCGTAAGAAGCGGAGGGAAAAGGACATGGTTAATCGAGTAATACTTGTGGGACGCTTAGGAAAAGACCCGGAGATGAGGTATACCGCCAATGGTTCTCCGGTAGTCAACTTTTCACTCGCCACGAACGAAATTTGGAAAGATCAGAACGGCGAGCGACAGGAGCGGACGGAGTGGCACAATATCGTGGTATGGAACAAGCTCGCTGAAACCTGCAACCAGTATCTGACGAAGGGGAAACTCGTCTATATTGAGGGCAGGCTTCAGACGCGGGAATGGGATGACAAGGACGGCAACAAGCGCCGGACTACAGAAGTGGTCGCCTCGGACATGAGAATGCTCGAGCGCAAGTCTGACGGCGCGCCTGTACAGGACCGCGTAGCGGAGCGTCCTCCGGCCGCCAGGCCCATGGAGCCGGGCATCACCGACGACGATATTCCGTTCTAAGAGTGTCATTAGCAAATCCGAAGATCCAGCCGGGAGGCGGCCATTTCCTGGCTATGGACTTGCGTTTTTTTGGTTATGCGGCTAAGAGTATCTCTGGCTCAGATCAATCCCAAGACCGGCGACATCCGGGGGAATACCGACCTGATTCTGCGCGGCATCGAGCAGGCCAAACGAGACCAGGCGGATCTGGTTGTTTTCCCTGAGATGTGTGTCACAGGGTACTGCCTGGACGAAAAGCTCCTGATCAACCTGCAGTTCCTGAGGGCCAACCGGGAAGCGCTTATGAGCCGCATTGTTCCGGCTTGCCAGAGAATCGCGGCCGTGGTCGGATTTATCGATTTTGACGAAGGGCGCCGGGGACCGGATAACCGGGTGGTGCGGCGAAATGCCGCGGCGGTCATTCAGGATGGGCGGGTGCTCCAGATTGTGAGAAAACGGCTTCTGCCCGCCTATCGTTACTTTGACGACAAACGGTACTTTGAACCAGGACGAGAAGTCGAGCCGGTCGAACTGAACACTGCGGCAGGTCCGCTCAAGGCAGGTGTCCTGATCTGCGAGGATTTCTGGGACGACGGATACGAGTTAAAGCCGACAGAGATATACGCTGCCAAGGGGGCGGAAGTGCTCATCGGCATCAACGCCAGCCCCTTTGTGGGCTCAAACCCCGGGTGTCGGGACGGCAAGCGCTTTGTTCGAATGAAAGGGCTCAAGAAGAAAGTTGAGCGGTATGGGATTCCGATCATCTATGTCAACACGGTGGGCATTGGTGACAACGGGAAAAATATAATCCCCTATGATGGATCGAGCCTGGCTTTTGACAGAGATGGCCAGCTCGTCGCCTCGCTGAAGCCCTTTTGTGAGGACCAGCAACTCCTGGTTCTCGAAAACGGGCGGGCTTGTGCCGTTCCTGAACCCGTCTACGATCGCGAAGGTGAGATTTACGACGCCCTGGTCATGTCGGTGCATGACTACTACCACAAGCTGGGAATATTCCGCGGGGTGCTTGAGGCAGTCTCGGGAGGAATCGATTCGGCACTCGGGACGGCGATCGCGTTTGATGCGATGGGTCCTGAACTGCTTACGCTATACAACCTGCCGTCGCGATATAACTCGCCGAAAACGCAGGAACTGGCGCGGGCTCTGGCCGAGAATTTCGGCGTGGAGTACCACGTGATCCCCATTCAGGGGATGGTCGATCGGGTGGTCAAGGATTTTGAAAAGTATTTGCACCCGATCCGGAGTTCAGTGACGATCGAGAACCTTCAATCACGGATTCGCGGGCTGGTGATGATGGCCGAATCCAACGATCGTCAGGCCCTTTTGCTCACCAACGGCAACGAGACCGAAATCGCCCTCGGGTATGCAACCTTGTACGGAGACATGGTTGGAGGGCTGTCCGTTATCGGTGATGTTCCCAAGCCTGACGTCTACCGCCTGGCGCGATATGTGAATCGGAAATGGGGCAGGGCAATGATTCCCGAAGAGATTTTTACCATTGCCCCCTCTGCAGAGCTGAAAGAAGATCAAGTCGATCCCTTTGATTACGACGTGGTTGGGCCAGTGATGAATGATTTTACCGAGAAAGGCTGGAGTCCTGGCGAACTGGTCGAGCGTTTCAGAGAGCGAAGTCTTCCCATTGAGAAATACGGGGAAGGGGATCGATCGGTCTACGAGAAGTATCGTGTGGAAGATTTCAGCTCGCTGGTTCACCGGCTCTATAAGGGATTGAACCGCTCGGTTTACAAGCGGCTTCAGGGAGCGCCAATTATTGCGGTGTCCGATCGCGCCTTTGGCTTTGATCTGCGCGAAACGATCATCAACGGGTGGGACGGGGAATAGGGCCGCCGCTGGTTACCGGCCATCATAGCGAACAGCTCCTCATCAAGAATAGAGCTGACGAAGCCGGGGAGTGCTTGACTCGAGGTGGGCGTTCCGGGCTAGAATGTGCAGCTCGTATAAACGCCGAGGACCTCATTACAGTTCCGGCAGCGGATAGTTTCGGGGATCTCGGCGAAGCGGGGAATACCCTTCCAGATCCAGATGTGATCCTCCCGCACATCCTCTTCTGCAGTGGGGAGGAGTTGCGGACTACGGCGGACGTGAAGGACTCGGAAGCGGTAGAAGCTGGTGAAGTCGCAGCGATAACAGGTTAGTTTGCGAAAGCTGACG
>DAOTAI010000212.1:0-8706 GCA_035593865.1 Acidobacteriota bacterium | reverse complement strand
CGGTCCCACTGCCGAGGAGCTAAGCCCGCAAGCCGAGCTTACTCTATCGGAAAACAGGACCAGGGTAGGCTCCTGGTAGCGTCGCCCCATCTGTTCAAAGATTTCATGCCAGGTGGTTTCGGTGTCCGCCAGGACGGTTCGCACGAACTGGCTCATCTCGTCGTTCTGATCCGGAGCTGTGCGACCTGGCTCGCTGTAACCGCCCGTCTCCGGCTGTTGAACCTGATTCAGCAGTTCCAGCGGATTGACACCCGTAATTAAGGAAAGAACAAGGAGCAGCAGGAGTCCTCCGCACCCAAGGCCCGCGCCCCCTCCCAGGGAAAGCCCGCGCCGGTCTTCCACATTTGTGCTCTGTCGTCGACCTCTCCATCGCATAGAAGGACTCCTCTTCTTTCCATTCTCGTTCTTTCCATTCTCGCAAAAAAGAAGGGAGAGCCAGGAAGGTTGATCCCGAAACCTTCGCGCCTTCGGCGGGGCGGCTCAAAACCGCAGAATCATCCAATCACCTGAACAATGCCTGGAAGGTAGGAACAATCCACGGAATTGTGCCTGAGAACCAGTTCTGTGCTGGATTTAAAGCCGGCTCGAGGATCTTCTCGCTCCAATGGACCGCGTATAGAGCGTACATGAGAAGAAGCAACCAGAGCCATGCCGACGAATTCCTTTTCATAGCCTGCGTCCTTCTCCGGTATGCTCTTTTAGACTGAGCCCGTCAGGAAAAGGTTGGAAGAAAGTGAACTGAAAAACGGCTCATACCCGGCTCGACTTGCGCACTTCCCGCCTGTTTTCAGTCGGAGCACCCTGCCGGGCGGCGAGCGGCTATCGTCCACAGCACTTCTTGTACTTCTTGCCACTACCGCAGAGGCACGGGTCGTTGCGTCCCGGGTGACTCTTACCGGCTGCCCGCATGTCACGCTCCCGGGCCCATCTCATCACGTTGGCCGGTGGCCTCTGTTCGCTCAGCTCTTGTGCCATGAACTGCATATACGGATCGACGTGCTTGAAGAACATTTTGTACGCGGGGCATAGGTAGTTCAGTCCTTCTTCCCCATCAGGCGTCCGCGCAAATCGGTGTTTTGGACATTCCCCATTGCAAGCAAAGCGAAACTCACAATCCAGGCAATAGCGAGGCAATCGGTCTCTCTTGTCCAGGCCGAATTTTCTCTGCTGTTCGGAAGTCACGAGGGGTACCAGCGGATTTTCCATGATGTTCCCCAGCCGGTTCTCCGGATAGACGTAATGGTCGCAGGAATAAACATCTCCGTTGTGCTCGATGATCATGGCCTCGCCGCATGTTTCCCGAAAGATACACAGGCTGGGCTGCAGGCCGACCCACGCCTCCAAACTCACATCGAACAACTGAACGTAGAATTGCCCGACATCATTGCGGACCCATTCGTCGAAGATGGCTGTAAGGAAACGCCCGAATTGAAGCGGCTCTACGGACCAGTCCGAGACCCGGGCGGGTCGATCCGAATCGGGCGAAATGAGCACCAGGTCACCCGGCTTGGGTTCCTCAGCAATTCGCTCGACGATGGGAATGAATTGCATGAACCCGCTTCCGTGCTCCTTGAGAAATCGATAGACCTCGAGCGGGTACTGGGAATTGTGACGCTGGACCACCGTGAGGGTATTGAACTCCACCCCATGCTTTTTCAGGCACGCAAGGCCCTTCATCACGCGGTCGAATGTTGGGCGGCCTCCCTTGTCGACGCGGTAATGGTCGTGAAGCTCTCGGGGACCGTCAATTGAGAGGCCCACCAGGAAATTGTTGCGGGCCAGAAAATCTCCCCATTCATCATCGATGAGGATTCCATTTGTCTGGATCGCGTTTTCGATTCTCTTCCCGTTGGCGTATTTTTTCTGCAGCTCAACCGCGCGTTCAAAGAACTTGACTCCGAGGAGCGTAGGCTCACCACCTTGCCAGGCAAAGTTGATGACTGGAATATCCAGGGCCTCGATATACTCCCTCACATAGGTCTCCAGGACTTCCTCGGACATTGCCCATTTAGGCTTCCCGGGGAAGAGCCGCTCCTTCTCGAGATAGAAACAATAACGGCAGTCGAGATTACAAAGCGGTCCGGATGGCTTGCTCATCAGGTGAAAAGCAAGCGGCCGCTCAGATTGCATACTCTCCATTTCGAAATCGTCGCCTTTTTTGCGTCGCGTAGTCAACAAGCGGATCTAAAAGGTGCGGCCCCAGTCCAAGTTTGTAGTCCGCCTTTCAGGCGGGTCTTAAATCGGTCATGCGGCAACAATTGACCGATGAGCAAACTGCCCGGCTAAAGCCGGTTTACTAACTTACGATCACGCCGCTCCCTTGTTCTCCCATTTGCAGTCTGTCTTCTGCTCGAGCGGTCATTGGCGCTCCAACACGGCGACGGGTGTTCCCTGCGGCGCTCTTTGTAATAAACTAAGCAGGCGCCAGCTAATGGAGATGTAGTGGTGAAGTCTGCAAGGGAAGTTGCCGGATCGTCATCGGTTTCTTCCGCCGATGCGCTGGATCACGATCTCGCTCCTTATTTTCCGGAGCTCAGGAAATTTTCCTCCACGAGGAAGCTTGAAAAATCGCCCGTCTATCTACAGATCAAGCCCGTCGTCCAGAGAGTGCTAAATAGTGTCGTTCACGGGGATTTCTCGACGACGACCTTGTTCAGGCCGGCACATCCCGGGGTCATCCGAGCGACAGCCTGGAACATCGAACGAGGAATTCGCCTGGAGAGAGTGATTGCTACGCTACGCGAACATCCGCTGCTCTCCCGCAGCGACGTCTTCCTATTGACCGAACTGGATCATGGCATGGCACGTAGCGGAAACCGGCCGATTGCACGGGAGATAGCGTCCGCGTTGGGATTGCAGTATGTCTTCGCTCCCTGCTACATCAACTTGAACAAGGGCAGCGGACTCGAGATCGAAGCGAAAGGAGAAAATTCCCTCGCTCTTCACGGGAATGCCTTGTTTGCTCGCTTCCCCCTGTTGTTCGGTCACTCCATTGCACTTCCCAATGGCAAGGACAAGATGCAGGGCAAAGAGAAAAGGCTCGGCTGCCAGAGGGCAGTGGTGGCCCTGGTTGACCACCCACTCGGCAAATTCTGGGCTGTGAGCGTTCATCTTGACGCTCATTCCACTCAAAGACACCGTCGTGACCAGATGCGAATCGTCCTGGATCACGTGGAGCGGCTTCGTCCACAGCATCCGGTATTGATTGGCGGCGACTGGAACACCTCAACTTACAACTCTAAACGTGCCACTTATTCGATTCTTGGTTACTGTCGTCGAGTAGCGATGGGGGTGCAACACGTGATCAAGAACCATTACCCTTATCCGGAATCCTGGTTTGAGCGGCACCTCTTTCGAGAACTGGATCGTAGAGGCTACATCTGGCGTGATCTGAACGAGCTGGGAGCGTGCACTCTCCACTACGACGTTAAAGACCTGGCGCTCAACCGGAACATGGGAGACTGGATCCCGAAATGGTGTTTCTGGTTCATTAACTGGGCGCTTGAGAAAAACACCGGCAACGAAGGTCGCTGCTCCTTCAAGCTCGATTGGTTTGCGGGACGGGGAATCGTACCGTCCGGACCGCAAAAGCCCATGGTGGTCCACGACATCCGACAAAAAGAACACTTATCCGATCACGACCCGATCATTCTCGACTTTCGACCGTCAAACGCCACAGGACCACACGTGTAGCGTCTCGTGCACAAACGGTCCCCGGCACGGTCGCTCCATTGCAAAGCGCTGCACTTCGGCTCTGTTCCGAACCCGTCTGTGCGCGCGACAAAAAGATCGCGAGCTTACCGATCGCGATTTTTTCGACTTTTTCTTTGTTCCCATTAGGTCTATTCTGATTTCATAACCCATGTGGCGAGGTGTTGTTTCATTTGCCTCGGCCATGGTCAGTCTCACATTGTCGCTTCCGGGTCAGGCCGGTAACGGCGACCTAACTGATGTCAATCTAGAGAGCAGCTATAGGCTCCGAGTTCGAGCCGATTGGATCTACGTCAACGCGTCGGTCTGGGATCCGCAAAAGCGAGAGAGTGTGGTTGACCTTGGGAAAGAGGACTTTCTCTTATACGAAGACGGGGAGATTCGGTCGATCGATGCGTGTTTGTCGCGTGAAGCACCTTTTCACTTATTGCTCTTGTTGGACGTAAGCGGGAGTACTAGCGGTTTCATCCAGCTCATCAGGGAGGCGGCCGGCAAGTTCACCGATCAACTGAAACCGGACGACCGAATTGCGATCCTCACTTTCCATTCAGAAACTTCTGTAATCCAGTCGTTTACGAGTAATCGCCAGTCAGCTAAGGTTGCTATTGAGCAGATTCGTTCGGAAGGAAGCACAGCTCTTTATGATGCGGTTCTCACCGCTCTGGACATGATGCGTGGAATTGAAGGGAGAAAGGCGGTTATTATTTTCAGTGACGGCGCCGACAATCAGCTGGTGGATCCCATGAAGGGTTCCGAAGCCACCTTCGAAGAGGTTCGTCACGTCGTACGGGAGACAGATTGTCTCATATATACGATCCTGCTCCTTCCGTTTAAGCCGGATCGTCGGCGTGACAAGGTGCTCTATAAGGCGCAGACTCAATTGGAGTTGCTGGCCGAAGAGACAGGCGGGCGCAGTCTGAGGCCGCGAAAGCCGCGCGATCTGGAGGAAGCCTACAGCGAGATCGCGAGCGACCTGCGCCATGTCTATACGCTCACATTTACACCGGGAATCCCGCGGATAGCGGGATGGCACGACCTCAGGGTAGAGGTCAAGGGGCGTGAAGGCTTGACCACGCGTAGTCGAAGGGGCTATTTCAGCAGTAGCGAGGAAGCCCGGGCAGAGTAACCAAATAACAATCCAGAGAACACGGAGGAAGAGACAATGCCTGCACGTACAGCTCAAGCAGTGTGGAACGGGAATTTGAGAAATGGGAATGGACACATGAAACTTGGCAGCGGCGCCTGGGAAGGAGCGTACTCGTTTTCTTCCCGCTTCGAAGAGGGGACCGGGACCAATCCGGAAGAACTGATCGGGGCAGCGCATGCCGGGTGTTTTTCGATGGCGCTGTCTGCAGGCCTTTCGCAAGCGGGATTCAATCCTACCCGGGTTCAAACCGAGGCGCGGGTTCATCTGCAAAAAGCCGACGATGGTTTCAAGATCAGCCGCATTGAATTAACGACCGAAGCCGAAATTCCCGGGATCGACGAAAAGACCTTCATAGAGCATGCCGAACGGGCTAAAGCAGGTTGCCCGGTCTCTAAGGCGCTTGCGGGCGTTGACATTCAGCTCACAGCGAGATTGAAGCAGCCGGCATAGGTCCTGGTTCACGCCTGCTCGATTCGAACGGTATTCGTTGTCCGCTTTTCACCGAAAGGCAATCCGGCCGTGAAGACCACATTCTGTCCCGGACGGACGATTCCCTGTTCCGTCAATTGGGATAAGACGTGCCTGATGACCTGATCCAGGTCTTCAAACGGCAAATCAAGAAGAAATGGTGTCACTCCCCAGAGGAGAGACATTCTGTTGAGCGCCTTCAGGCTGGGGGTTAGAGCGAGAATCGGTTGACACGGCCGGAATTGAGAGATTCGGATGGCGGTCGAGCCGGATTTGGTCAAACAGACAATGGCGGCGGCTTGGGCAATATCCGCCGCCGAACATGCGGATTTGCCAACCGCCAACTCAGTCGATTGGGACACATCGGGCGTTTGCCATTCTCGGGGCTGGCCACTGACTCTCTGCTCGATAAGGGCGACAATCCGACGAATCATCAGGACTGCCTCAACCGGATAGTCTCCAATCGCCGTTTCACCGGAAAGCATGACAGCGTCGGAACCGTCCAGGACCGCGTTAGCCACGTCAGAGGCCTCAGCCCGGGTTGGGCGCGGGTTCTGGATCATTGATTCCAGCATTTGCGTCGCCGTTATTACAGGAATCCCTTTCCGGTTACATAAAGCAATGATCTCTTTCTGAATGGCCGGCACCTCTGCGGGATCCATTTCCACACCCAGATCACCGCGGGCGATCATGATGGCGTCGGAACGGCTTGTAATAGCTTCGATTTCTCGAACTGCTTGCGGTCGCTCGATTTTGGAGATGATCGGGGTATCGCATCCCAGGCGTTGTATTTCAGTTAATGCTCGATCAACATCGGAAGCACTCTGCACGAAAGAAAGCGCAGTGAAATCCACTCCCCGGACCACGCCGAAACGCAGGTATTCAAGGTCCTTTTCCGTTGGCAATGGAACGTTCAACCGGGTTTCAGGGAGGTTCACTCCCTTGTGTTCACGCACCAAGCCGCCGGTAATAACCTGGCAAGTCACATCGCCGCCATTAATCGCCTGGACCTGCAGCTCAATCCTTCCGTCGTCGATGAGGATTCTCTCCCCCGGCGATACCTCGCGGCCCAACTCGGCATAACTCACAGAAAACCGCCGGGCGTCGCCTTCAACGTCTTGGCCGGTTAAGACAACTGAGTCTCCTGGGCTCAGCTTCGCCGTCCCGCCGATCAGTTTTCCCGTCCGTATTTTAGGGCCGGGGAGGTCTTGCAGAATCCCGATTGGTTTGCCAAGCTCACATGACACCTCTCGAATGGCTGAAATACGGGCGTCATGCTCTTCCAGGCTGCCGTGCGAAAAATTCAGGCGGGCGACATCCATCCCGGCCTGGACCAGCGTCTTGATCTGGTCGCGTGTGCTGGTACTTGGCCCGAGTGTGCAGACGATCTTAGTTCGACGCGCCGAGATGTTGGATTTGCGGATACCGTACACTGCGGCAGAATACCAGAAGTATCAGCCAATCCCCGTCGAAAACGAAAACCCCTGAGTTGCTGAGCAATTATGACTCAACGGCGAGAAATGCTAAAAGGATCACATTTTGGTATATACAAAATCTTTTGCGTTGAGAGCGCGAGAGACGTTAGGCTTCTCGTCGAAATCCAATCACAACCAACCTCTCGCCGTGTTGGGAAGGCAGGGGCAGCTGCAGGAAGCTGCCCCGATCTTCCCAGAGATCTAAAAGAGGACCTTCAACCCGACTTGAATCTGCCTGGCCGAAAACGTGTCGTCGATAACGCCAAACGACGTGCTGTTTATATTGTGTCGATTGAAGACTCCCAACTGGTCGTTTGCACGCGCGGTCGAAGGCTGCGTCAGCACCGCAAAGTTCGTGCGGTTGAACAGGTTGAAAACATCGAATCGGAACTGAACCCTCGAATCTTCGGTGACCGGCAGCCGGAAACTCTTTCGGATGCCCATGTCGACAGTGGCGTACCAGGGTCCGCTCACCGATGACAGCCCCAGTGTGCCCGCTTCCAAGAGGCCGGGATTTTGGAAAAACTCCGGATTTGCCCGACCAGTGGCGGGATCGATCAAAGAAGGATCAAAGAGCAGAATCCTTCCACGGTCATCCTGGAAAACGCCGGTTCGGTCCTGCAGCTCGGGAATATCAATTCCGACCAGATGAACGGTGTTTGTCAGGGAGCGAGACCCGCCCCGGTTGATAGTGCCTCGCTCGGAAACGATGTTGATCGTCTCGCCGGATCGGACGCGGATGATACTGTTCAGATTCCAGCCGCCGATGATCGCATCCAGCACGCCACTGGTTTCGAAGGCGCGTCCTCGGCCGATGGGGAGATCCCAGACGAAGTTCCCGTTGAAGGTGTGCGTGATGTCGTAATCCGGTCTCATGATTTCCAGGCTCTGCTGCGCGTTGTCAAAATAACCCCGGAAATTGCTCTGCGTACCCGAGAAGTTCGTCAATACCTTGCCGTAGGTGTAGTTGAACTGTCCGATGAAGCCCTGGCGATAGCGACGGCGCACCTCAACCTGCAGGGCGTTGTATTTGGAAAACGCATTGTTCTCAACTATATCGGCGACGAAGGTGTTGGGGTTAGGCAGGAAAGCGTCAGGGGTAACCGTGGCCCCAAATTCCTCACCGCCCCAACCGGCGAAAAAGAAATCGCGGTTGAGGGCTACCAGGTTGCCCACATAGCTGCCGATCTCCCCGTTGCGGATCCAATTCTGTACCGTGGGATTGCTCATAAAGAATTCCGCTGCAGCTCCAAGTTGTGGGAAGAACGTCAGCTCTTCGCCGATCAGCGGATTCCCATTTGCCGCCAGGTTGCGTTGCGCTCTCTGGAAATCCTCTACGAACTCCGCCGGGAAACGCACCTGGTTCACATCAACCGCTCGGGTCAGCTTAATGCCCCGATTTCCAACGTATCGCACTTCTACAGCCGTGTCAGGGAGAATCTCATGCTGGATTCCGATGTTCCACTGCTGCACGTATGGGACTCGCAAATTGGGATCGATAGCGAAAAGTGCAGCGGCGGGATCGGCCAGCACTCCCTGCATTGCGGTTCTCGGGACTTGAAACTCGGGCGGCTCGATTGGTACCCGCCCGCCTGCTGACAGTGTCCCCGTGACGCCAGTGAGCACCTGGTCCTGTGTCAGGCCCGGATTTCCCGCAAGCGCATTGGTGATCGTCGTGATGTTGTTATCGACCACGTAAGCAATCGAGTACCCCCCGCGGAATACAGTGTTCTTAAAGGGCCGCCACGCCACGCCGATATTGGGCGCGACATTGTTCCAGTCATTCTCAAAGAAGTCACGACCAGTATCTCCACCTGCAAAATCGATGATCGCATTCGGATCGAGAACTGCTTGAGCTCCGCCAACAGGCAGAAGCGCCAGCCCCTCATCCTCTGTCGGAACCCA
>DAOTAI010000211.1:4886-8726 GCA_035593865.1 Acidobacteriota bacterium | reverse complement strand
GTTCACGAACCTGCCATGCCGGCTGACCCGGAAATCCAGGTGCGGTCCGGTCGACAGGCCGGTGGACCCGACCCGTGCAATGACATCCCCCTGCGAGACAGCCTGCCCGACGCGAACATGAATGCGGGAAAGATGGGCGTAACTTGTGACATACCCGTTCGCATGGCGAATGCGGACGGTGCGCCCGAAGCCGCCGTGATAACCAGCGAAAACCACCACTCCGCTCGCCGAGGCAATAACCGGGGTTCCTATCGGCGCGCCAAAATCAATGCCAAGATGTGGACGGCGGATTTTCAGGATAGGATGAAATCGAGAATGAGAAAAGCGTGATGTCACCCGCGGGTTGAACTGAAAAGGAACCTTCAAAAAGGCCTTGCGGACGCTGTTTCCATTCTCATCGTAATAGTGATCTTTCCCTGTCTCGGGATCGTGGAACAAGAACGCGTAATAACTCCTCTCACCACGACGGAACTCGATGGCGTGGATGCGGCCGTACTTAACGAAGCTGCCATCCCGATATTTTTTCTCGACGATCAGTTTAAATGAATCTCCAGGTTGGATGGCGGTAAAAGGCACGTCCCAGCGCAATATATTGATCAGTTCGATAACAAGTCGGTGATCTTCACCTTGAGAGACAAGTGTGTTCCAGAGTGATCCTTCAATCCTTCCGTAGAATTCCTCAACCACGGTGTCGAATTGATATTTGTCGCGGGTAGCCAGGTAAGCGCCGTTTTGGCGGACAATGGTCAGAAACTCCTCGTCGCTGATTTCGTAACGCAGGGATCGAAATTCCTTGTCGGCAAATTCAATCAGAACCTGATTCCCCGCCATGACGCGGTTCAGGTTGTATACGTCGCGCGTCTCGTCTATGAGACGCTGCGCCTCCTGGGGACTGAAGTTGTATTTCAGAAGAAGATCGTGGACAGTAGATGACCTGTCAAACGAGTCTTCAAAGCGCATGATATCGCGCTCCTCCGCCTCGGCAGCACTGCTCTCAACGAGGAAAGTCTTGAGATGGTCCAGCGTAGACGGGAATTCGGTCCGAATCAAATGGGGATATGAGTTGTGGACAATCAGAATAACGCAAAAATTGAGGAGAACTAAAAAAGAAAGCCGGTTCTTCCTGAAGTCCATCGAACTACTCCTTTCACACCGCACAGCGACAAATAATGTCCCTACACTTGATTACCCGAGTCCTTTCGCTGAATCCGCTTCTGGAGAAAACGTTCCACCGAGGCGGGAACCAACCCTGAAACCGATCCACCCAGCGCCGAAACCTCCTTGACCAGACTGGAACTGAGATAGGAATAAGGTTCAGCCGGTACCATGAACACCGTCTCAATGGTGGGCGCCATACGCCGATTCATGAGTGCCATCTGGAATTCGTACTCGAAATCCGATACTGCTCGAATGCCTCTCAAGATGACCCGCGCCTGCCGTTCGGCGGCGTACCGAACCAGCAGCCCATCGAATGTCTCGACGATTACATTCGGCCACTGAGAAGTAGATTCACGGAGCATCTGCACTCTTTCCTCGATACTGAACAAAGGAGCTTTCGCGAGATTGATCAGAACGGCAACAATCACCCGGTCGAAAATCCCCCGTCCTCGCTCGATGATATCCAAGTGCCCATTAGTCACTGGGTCAAAAGAGCCTGGATAAATAGCGACGGTTGCTGGATCCATGAGACTGCGCGCAAATTTAACTTAGGGCCACCGGAAAAGCAACGAAAAAGGAGCCCAGCATTGTTACAATGAATCAGTGTCAAAATACTCTCTCACCTTCGTATTGCTATGCGTTCTTGTCCTCACACACTCCACGACAGGTCAAGCGCAAATTCTTGAGGGGGGAATCCACGGAGATTTCAGCCTGATCGCCGCTGACAGCCCTCTTGGAACCGAGAAAGACTTCGGTTTCGGGGTGTGGGCCCTGCTGTGGCCGACTTCAGGAAAACAGTGGGCCATAGCGGCCGATTGGGCTTATATCCCACGCAATGACTATACCGTTACGGTAGACTCGCACCTCCTTGGAGAAAGTGAACGTAACAGGCAGTATGTTGATATTACTTTTCAGTTTTATCTGAAAACGTACAGCAGAACAAGTTTTTTCGTTGAAGCTGGCGGCGGTGCCTTCTGGAATAATCGTCAAATCATCAATCCCAGTGGATTTTCCGGCTTTCTTCCGCAAGGACCGGAGCACACCAGAATCGGGATGTGGACAATCGGCGGCGGCCTGCGCCGTAAACTGATACCTCATCTGAACTGGATCACGGAAGTGAAATATCATAACCCCGGGAGAGATCAACGCAACGGCGGCCGCCTCCTCACTGGCTTGGTTGTCGGTTTCTGACCAATCAGGCCCTTGGCCTTAGAACCGTGATTTTTGCAATTGGCTCTCCATTGTTCATTTTCCATTCCACTCTCCGTCTGGTGGGCACCCTCCGGGACAGGGAGCGATCGAGAGATGGACGAAATGGGAAATGGAAAATGGTAAATGAACAACGGAAAATGGAACTTGCTTTTCCTTTACCCTTGCAGCTTTCGTAGAAGGGTGGGTTTCGAATCCGCACCGCGCTTTTCAGGGGCGGATTGAAACCCACCCTTCGCAGGCCGCCTCAAAATATTCTTTCGTAGATTTCTGCACTCGAGCGTTATTTATAGTGAGAGACAGTAAATGACTCATTCGAGTGTAAAAGGCATTGACACCTTGTTTTACCCAACCCTATACTTCGCCGGGGTCCGGCTGTTCCTGCTCCATTCGAAAGGACACATCGGGATGCAGACCGACTGGACGCTGGCAGATATCTGGGAACGAAACAAAGGTAGCTTCCAGGCGATCGTTAAGACCATTCTTCTGGACCATTCGGCTGTCGATGATGTTCTCCAAGACGCCTTCACTCAGGTGATGACCGCGGCTCCCGACTTGAAAGATGAGCTGGAAGCGTGCAATTACGCTCGACGCGCAGTCATTAACACCGCCATCAATCACTACCGCCGACGCAAGCGACACGAAGGTTTGATCAAGGCTGTTCAAAGCTTTCGTAGCACCGCGGAGGAGCGGACGCCGCTCAGAGTATTGATGGAAAAAGAGCAGCGACAACGCGAACTAGATATGGTCCGCGAGCTGCAAGCCGCAATGGAACGATTGACCCCGGAACAACGGCAGGCTCTTGATCTGGTGTTCTCGCGCACGCAGCGCTTCAAAGAAATCTGCAGCGAGACCGGGATTCCGTACACCACCTTGAGAAGTCGCGTTTTGTCCGCCGTCGATGTGATCCGCAGACATATGCGTGCGCGCAGGCTGCTGCCCACGGATGAGGAGGTGCATAAATGACCAAATGCCAGGAAGTGCCTCTCATCGAGTTTCTGAAGTCGGAACTAGACGCGGCGGAGACCGAAAGAGTGCTCGCCCATGTCGAGTCGTGCCCAGATTGCCGTGAGCGGCTACAAGTCATGGTCGCAATTGCCGCCTCGTACCCGGCTGAAAATGCGCCGAAGAGGCGGCCAGGGTTCGGTCAGAAGCTCTGGCTCATGGCCGCCGGCATCATCGTCGCTCTCATTGCTCCGCTCGTTTATCTTCAGCTGCCGGAAACCGGGATAGAGCGGCTTGCGACCAATGAGAAATACCCTGCTGCGTTCCCTCTCGTAACTCGCAACGAAGTCGAAGTGAGCGAGTTAGAGCAGGTCCGTCGCCAAGCTCACGAGGCTTACCGGCGTGGAGATTTCAGACGAAGCGCAGAGCTTCTCAAGCTCCTTCCTGCGGATGGCGATACCCTGTTTTACCTGGGGATCTCCCAATATCTGAGCGGAGAATACGACCAGTCTTTGCACAATCTCGCGA
>DAOTAI010000211.1:0-4876 GCA_035593865.1 Acidobacteriota bacterium | reverse complement strand
AAGGCCGCCGAAATCGACGCCAAATGGAAGGCACCCGCAACCTGGTACCGCGCATCGGCGTACCTCAGGACCGGGCGCCGAGACGAGGCGCACGCCGCCTTGCGCGAGCTGGCCGAAGGCGAGAGCGAATACAAAAAGAAAGCGGAGGAATTGCTGAAACAACTGAAGTAGCGAGCAGGGGTGGGCAAGAATCTATCATTACGTATTCCGAATCAGCGCTCCCGACTTCCTGCCCTTCTGGCATACCATGATCGCAAGGCTCCCGGTAGTTCTCGCCATCCCGTGGCTTTCGCTCCTCCTTGCAGAAAAACCTCCTGTTTCACCGCTCGATCTGCATCATCGGCTGCGAGACGATTACCGCGCCGGGCTCAATGTGGCGTGCGCCGTTCGCGAATACCGTGATACCACAGGGGATCGATCCTTTGATTCGCTTGAGCGGCCGAGCCCCAGGACAATCTCCGGCCTTAACCTTCAGTCCGAGGCCCGGACAGCTTGGTTTGCCGGAGACCATGACACGGCGATCGAGCTCTACTATCGCTCGTACAGGCTTTTCCTCGAGGATCGGGCCAACTCCGAAGCCGGGTTTTCCCTTTACTACATTGCGGAAATACTTAGCGAGCAGGAGAAGTACCAGCAGTCGCTTCAAGTGCTCGAACACGCCTCGCAACTTTCCGCAGGCTGCCTCTACCTGGGCGCCCTTTTGAACGAAAGCGAAGGGTATAGCCGCTGGTACCTCGATCGTCTTCATGAAAGCACTCAGGCCTTTGGTCGTGCTGCCGAATGCTGGATAAAACTCGGCTTTGCCCCCGGCTTGGTCGGTGCCTGGAATAACCTGGCCGCCCTTCACGAGGAGTTGTACTTGTCAGAGCAGGCGCTGAAGTTTTACGAAAAAGCCCTGGAAATCGAAGATCAGGTCGAGGAAGGGCGGATTCGTTTTTTCCTGCATGCCAATTACGCCTTACTCCTCTTCGAGATGGGACGCCGGGAACAGGCCGAGGCGCACCTTGAAAAGGCCCGAAGCTTCAGCCACGAGTCACCCGCCGAGTTTCTGCTGATCGAATCCCAGATTCAGGGGCCGGAAAAGTCCGAGAAACGACTCCTGGAATTCAATCCCAACTCCGTTTCCCTGAAGATCGAAAAGGCCTTGTTACTGGCGGACTGGTATCGAGTCTCCAATCCTGCCAAGGCCCACAAGTTGCTGCGACAGGCGGCCCAACTGAGCAGCCAAAATCACCTGCGTTACCACAAACGCCGTTCCGTTGAAGCGCTGGGCAAGCTGCTTGAATCGGAGCGACGATACGATGAGGCAGCCGAAGTCTATCAGGGAGCTTTCAAAGAAGAGGAGCATTTGTACGTTCCCGAACTGCTTTTTCCCTACTCCAGGATTGTCTCTCCGCTCTTTGACGGCTGGGTACGGAGCCTGATTCAGTCCGGCCGACCTGATAAGGCGCTTGACGGAATCCGCCGCCTGGTAGCCCTGCGCCGCGCCAAGGCCGAAGCGGTTAACCCTTCTCTATTTCCTGCCATTACAGATAGGGAGGGACTGAAACGCTTGAGCCAGGCGGCAGGGGCTGAGGCCGTACCCATCAGTACGGATTGGGAGGATTTACAGGTGTATCCCGAAAGTGCCTGGCCCGCCGGAGACGGTCCTCGTGTCAAACCCGTCCTTCTGGAACTCTGGCCAGATGGGAAGCAGGTTTACGCTTGGGTAAGCAATTCGTTGGGGCGCGTCTTTTTGAAGCTGGAACTGGGAGCGAGCATCAATGAGGTGCTAAGCCCGGTCTTGTCAACCGTCTTTTCAGAGAGTGACTATCTGCCCTCGGAACCTGACCGCGCTTCCCTGCAAAGGCTTTATCGGCTTCTGTTGGCTCCTCTCGAACCGTTCCTGGATTCAGACAGCTTGGTGGTCGTGGTTCATAAAGAGCTTCAGAATTTGCCTTTCGAGATGCTTATCGACGAGAACGGGAAGTACGTTCTCGAGTCGTACAACGTGAGTTACCTGCCGGTTGCCGGAACAGACACCGCCAAGAAAGCCGGACATTTGAAGGACCCGGTATTCGTTTTCCCTCAAATCAATCCAGTGCTCCCATCAATGGAACGCGAAGAGCTTTTGCTTCGGAGTCTTTTTCCGAATGCCCGAACCCTGGATAAACTGGACCCGGCGCTCATCGGCTCACCGGCGTGGCTACATATTTCCGCCCATTTTCGGTTGGACACAGAGTTCTGGCTGGCTTCGAATTTCGATGGCGGATCCGGTGAACAAGGAAAAACAAACGCTCTCGAACTGCTTCCGGCCACCGAATCATGCACACTTGTTTCCCTCGGTGTTTGCCACGCCGCCAACTCTTACACGGTCCGTTCTCCTTATTGGCTCGGTCTCTCGGAGCTGTACTTGAGTCGAGGAGCGACGGCGCTCGTCGTCAGCCGCTGGGCTTTGGACGATCTTTCAATGCGCATATTCCGCGACTTCTACCTGCACTGCCGGCAAGGGATGCCGATGGATGAGGCGTTGACCAAAGCGCGCCGGAAATTCCTGGGATTGCGACTCGAGCGGGATGGAATCCGGGCAGCGGGCAGGCACCCCTACTTCTGGGCCGGAATAACCTACGTCGGAACACCCGGGGTCCGGCTGTGCGAATCACCGGGAGGTGGGATCCTGCACACACTGACGATAGCCGGTGTACTGGGGGTGCCGCTCACGCTTTTCACCCTGTTCCGCCTGCGTCCTCGCCTCGAGCGCTGGCAGCAGGGCGGGCTGAGGCTTGAGTTACCTGCAGAGCCCTGTTGAGCTGTTCTTTAGTGGTCAGTGCGTTCGGTTGAGTTTATACTCACCTCATGCAAGCTCTCCTGTTAATCGGTCTTCTCCTCTCCCTGAAAGTTGAGTTCACTGACTTCGGGAAGCAGGAATGGAAAGTATCGGCGCCGCGAGAGGAAATCTCGCCTCGCTGCTTTATTGACACGAACTTGTTCCGCTCAGCGCCTGATTCGCTGGCCATTTCCGGAAACTCCAACGCCGCGGCGTACGGAGGATGGACATACCGGGTGCCTGGGATAGAACCCGAGCGTTTCTATCAACTTACCGCCTACTTCAGAACCCGGGGAGTACCGGATGAGCGCCGGCAGATCTTCACCAGGGTGGATTGGCTCGGTCCGGACGGCAAGCGCGTGGGGCAGCCGGATTACGGTTATCGGATCGAGCGCCAAGGCGCCTGGAAAAAGGTGACGCTTCGAGCACCCGCACCCGCAGGCGCGGCACAGGCGCAGATCGAGCTGATGCTCGGGTGGGCCCCGCAAGGCACCGTGTGGTTCGACGACATCACGTTTGAACAGGTAGCACCGCCACCCGCACGGAAGGTACGGCTCGCTTCCGTGTCCTTGAGGCCCAGGGATACCGGGAGCAAGGAAAAGAGTCTCCAGGCGTTTTTGAAAGCACTTGACGAGGCCGGAACGGCCAAGGCCGACCTGGTGTGCCTCGGCGAGGGGATCACCGTCGTTGGTACCGGCAAATCTTACATCGAGGTGGCAGACACTATCCCTGGACCAACGACCGATCTCCTGGGGGAAAAAGCGCGACAACACGGCATGTATATCGTGGCCGGGCTATATGAACGGGAAGGACCCGTGATTTACAACACCGCCGTGCTGATCGACCGCAAGGGCACAGTGGCCGGGAAGTATCGGAAAGTCTATCTCCCGAGAGAGGAGATCGAAGGGGGATTGACCCCTGGAACCGAATTTCCCGTTTTTGACACCGATTTCGGCCGGATCGGTATCATGATCTGCTGGGACGTGCAGTACACCGATCCCGCCCGGGCGCTGGCGGCACAGGGAGCAGAGATCATTTTGCTGCCGATCTGGGGGGGCAGTTTTGACCTCATGAAGGCTCGTGCCATCGAAAACCACGTCTTCCTCGTGTCATCCGGTTACGACTGCGAAACCGCCATCATTGACCCGAGCGGCAAAGTCCTCAGATCCACCAAAGAATCAGGACGGATCGAGACCGTAGATATTGACCTGGAAGAACGCTTCATCGACCCCTGGCTGGGCGATATGCGCAGCCGTTTCCATGTGGAGCAGAGATGGGATGTGCCGGTCGATCGCTGATCCGGGGACGACTGGCGACTGAGCTCAAGTTGGTGCATGCGAATCATTTCAGGGAAATACCGCGGTCGACGCCTGGCACCCGTCAGGGGGGATATACGTCCGACCAGCGATCGCCTTCGGGAAACGTTGTTCAATGTGCTACCGGATCTAAAAGGCTCGGTCTGGCTGGAGGCTTTTGCCGGAACGGGAGCGGTTGGAATCGAGGCGTTAAGCCGCGGCGCGCGCCTGGTGATTTTCAACGACAGAAGTCCCGAGGCGATTCGACTTGTTAAGAGAAACCTTGAGCTTTGCGGGATTGAGGAAGGATACATCGTTCGCCAGCAGGAAGTTTTTTCCCTGCTGCGCAGTTTGAAGCCGCCCTTCCCCGATTACGTTTTTTTCGACCCTCCTTATGACTTCGGGCGACACAGGAAACTGTTCGAGAAAATGCTGGCCTTCGGGGTTGTCAGCCCGAAGATGTTGATCATCCTTGAGACGTTCAAAAAGAGTGTGGTGGAGGTACCTCAGGAACTCGAAGTCTTGCGTGAAGTCCAGAGCGGTGACAGCCGACTCACGTTCGTCACGTTCAAGGCGTCCACGTGAAGCTGGAACAAACGCTCCAATAAGACGGCGGAAGATTGCGTCACAGGCCTGCCTCGAGATCAGCCGACCTGGTAGAGTCCGTAGCGGCGTTTCCACGAGTCGGACAGGCGGGCCAGGAAGTCGGAATCGAATCCCTTACCAGCCTCCCCGGTCATCCCTTGGAAACAGACTTCCGCATCTGCCCGCGCTC
>DAOTAI010000210.1:0-8759 GCA_035593865.1 Acidobacteriota bacterium | reverse complement strand
CGGTTCCCGGGCTTCTTCCTCCGGTCTTCTAAAGAAGTAATCAAGGGCGGCCAGGCGTACATCATCATCCTCATGCTGGAGGAAATTTTTGATGGTCTCCTGAAGCGACGGCGAGTGGATTCCTTCCATCAGCCGGATCAGTTGTGCAGTGGGATCAGAGCTGGCCGGCGGATTTTCCCAATGATACCGGAGCAGCTCCTCACAGGTTTCCGCGATCTGATCCGGCGGCAGAATCGACTGGAGCGCACGAAACGGCCAGTACACCTGCCTTTCCCTCTTGAGGAAACGCACAATGGCAGGGAGCGCGTTTTCGCCTAATTCCACTATCCAGCCCAAAAGCTCTTCTTTCTCTTCTTCGTCTTGACGTGACGGAGAAGCGCTGATTGTGAACCGGTCGAGCAGAGCCAGGATCGCGGGTTCGGTCCCTATTTCCAGAAGCCTGCGGCCGGCATTAATCCGAGCAGCCGGATCCCCGTGCGGTTCTTTAACCTTCTTGCGCAACTTCTGTATCTGCTTTTCCGGCGAAGGGCGAAAGAAAGAGATCAGGTCCATGAGAACCCCTGTAGTATACCTCGCTTCGTCCTCATTGCGTTATCTGAACCGCGGTGTGCCCCCGCGCATCCGCGTAATCCGCGCTATCCGTCCTATCCGCGGGATTGGATACCCGCGGATAGGACGGATAGCGCGGATTACGCGGATGGGACCGGTGCACGCCGCTTATCGGCGTCGCAACGCCACCACGTTTTCTATGTGGTACGTCTGCGGGAACATGTCGACAGGCTGAACCCTTTCCACGGTGTAGTTCTTATTCAGGATCGCCAGATCCCGCGCCTGGGTCGCCGGATTACAGCTGACATACACGATTCGAGGCGGGTTCAGGCGCAGCAGGCTGTGGACCAGGTCCGGATGCATTCCAACCCGCGGCGGATCGACCGTCACCACGTCCGGACGGGCTACAGGTTCGCCTGCAACTTCTTTCAAATACCCTGCCGCATCTGATTCGATGAACTCGCAGTTTCGAATGAGGTTCATTTCCGCGTTGCGGCGCGCCAGCTCGACCGCAGCCTTCTGGTTCTCCACACCCGTTGCCTGCGAAACATGGCCGGCCAGAAAAAGAGTAATGCCGCCAATTCCGCAGTAAAGATCCAAAAGCTTCTCCCGGCCGGTCAGCTGCGCGAAGTCCCGAACCACTCCATACAGCCGCTCAGCCTGCAGAGTGTTCGGTTGAAAGAAAGTGGAAGCCTCTAACAGGTAGGTAATGTGCCCGATCTTCTCAACCAGGCTGCCCGTACCAAGACAGACTTCTTCCTCTCCACTGGCGACCGGTGAACGACTGGAATTAACGCTGTTCACGATAGAAGTCACCTGCGGGAACCGCAAGGCAATCTCTGTAGTGAACAGCTTCATGCGCTCTGGACAACGCTCGCTGGTCACCAGGTTGATCAAGATCTCCTGGCTGTGCTCAGACCCGCGGATGACTAGATTCCTCAAGTAGCCCACGTGTTGAATGGTGTCATACGGCTCCCAGCCTTTCTCTTGTGCCAGGATTCGTACGTGGTTCAGAATGTCGGCGCTGACCGGCATGGCAAGATAGCAGGCATCGATATCCAGCACCTTGTCGAACCTTTGAGGAACATGGAGTCCTAGCGCGAAATGTCTGGCAGCCGGTTCGGACGTCGCAATTTCCTCTTTCGTCAGCCAGCGCCTGTTGGCGAAGGTAAACTCCATTTTGTTGCGATAGTGATACTGCCTGGGCGACGGTAACGCAGGTTCGACAGCGAGGTCCTGCAGTCCACCGATTCGGCTGAGAAGCTCTTTGACTTGGTCCCTCTTGAATTGCAGCTGCAGCTCGTAGGATGCGTTTTGCCAGGCACAGCCGCCGCAGACCAGAAAATGCGGGCAGACGGGTGCGACCCGCTGAGCCGAAGGTTCAATCACCTGCTCGACGGTTGCCTCGGCATAACGCCGTTTTAGTCTTCGAATTCTCGCGAGCACTCTATCGCCGGGCACACCGCCGCGGACAAACACCACCAGGTCGTCGATCCGCGCCACCCCGACCCCTTCGTAGGCGGCGGAGACGATTTCAGTCTCAAACGTTTCTCCCTTGACCAGCTTCACGTCGTAACCCAAAAGAAAAAGATGATACCAGAACGCATCCGCTCCGAGGCACGGGCCGGGTTGCTCTGCTGAAAAACGCAGCGCTCCAGGCTCTTTCCGTACGGTGAGTACGGTGACTCCTCTTTCCCATTCACTCTCTTTGGTTTACACTAATGCCGATTTCGGTTAGGTCGAGAGGTGTGTGATGAAATCGATTATCGGAGCAGTGGCGATTCTGGTTCTCTCCGTCTTAGCCGCGCAGGCTCAGAACCTGGAGATCTACTTCATCGACGTCGAAGGCGGAGGAGCAACGCTCATCATCACTCCCGAACGCGAATCGATACTGGTCGACACGGGTTGGAGGCGCGACGACGGGAGAGACGCCAGACGGATTCTGAGCGTTCTGCAGGAGCAGGCTAAGCTGAATCAAATCGACTTCCTGATCACGACACACTTTCATCGCGACCACTATGGCTCGACCCTCAAGCTGTCTGAAATGACGCCGATCAGGGCTTTCCTGGACCACGGACCGATGGCGGGACTGGCCGAAGATCCTCAATTTCACATGCTCTATACCGAGTACATGAGGGCTAATCGGGGCACGAGGCAGACCTTGAGGGCCGGCGAGGAAATTCCGCTGAAGAAGGGGCGAGTACCATTAACCATTACCTGCGTCGCCGCGCGCGGTTCGGTATGGCAGGCTTCAGGATCGGCCAACCCCGAGTGCGCGAACCTGAAACCCAACAAGAAGATCGTCATGGATGAGAATGCGGCGAGCATCGCCCTGTTGCTGAAGTACGGGAGTTTCGACTTCTTCCATGGCGCAGATCTAACCTGGAACATTGAAGGTGTATTGGTTTGTCCCAACAACCGAATCGGCCGCGTGGATGCCATGCTCGTCAACCATCATGGTCTGAAAATCAGCAATAACCCAGTCCTGCTTGCTTCGCTCGCCCCGACTGTAACGATCATGGCCAACGGGGAGAAGAAGGGCGGCGATCCGGAAGTCATTGCTCGCCTTCGCTCCCTGCCCGGTCTGAAAGCTTCCTACCAGCTACATAAGATTCTGAAGAACAAACCTGAAGACAACTCGCCTGACGAGTTTATCGCCAATCTGACTCCTGAAGCCGAATGCGCGGGACATTGGCTGCGTTTGAGCGTAGCCCCTTCGGCATCCACTTTCGAAGTTACCAACAGCCGAACCGGTGTTACGCTGTCTTATCCGATACAATGAAATCCGGAGGTCCCTTATGACATCCAGCACGACAACAAGGCGCGATTTTCTGAAAATCTCAGGCGCGGGTGTCGCTGCCCTGAGTTTTGCCCCCGCCCAAGAAAACGCGGCGGCCTCAAACGAAGCCAACGCCATTAAGAAAGGCGTCCTCATCAACATGCTTCCTGGCGAGCTCTCCTACGAAGAACGATTCAGGCTCGCCCAGCGTGTGGGATTCGAGGGTCTGGAAGCCCGAACGGTCGTGGACCAGTCAGTTGTTGCCGAGATTAAGGAAGCGGCCCAAAAGACAGGGATCACGATTCATTCAGTCATGAACATGGATCACTGGAAATACCCGCTCTCCAGTGCAGACCCGGCGGTTGTCGAAAAAAGCATGCAGGGCATGCGGACCTCTCTCCAGAACGCGAAGGAATGGGGCGCCGGCGCCGTTTTGCTCGTCCCCGCCGTCGTCAACCCGGAAACCAGCTATAAGGATGCCTACTCCCGTTCGCAAGAACGAATTCGAGAGCTCATTCCATTGGCCAAAGAACTGGGAGTTGTGATTGGGGTTGAGAACGTCTGGAACAAGTTTCTGCTTAGTCCACTGGAATTCGCCCGCTACATAGACGAACTCGATAGCCCCTGGGTCAAGGCCTATTTCGATGTAGGGAACGTGGTCCTTTTCGGCTATCCCCAAGACTGGATCAGGATCCTGGGCGATCGGATTATCCGAATTCATCTTAAGGACTTCGACTTCGAGAAGAAGGAATTCGTTCCGCTTCGCGAGGGGAGCATCGATTGGCCGGAAGTCCGGGCGGCACTTCGCGAGATCCGCTTTAAAGGTTTCGCAACAGTCGAATTGCGTGGAGGCGACGAAGCCTATTTGAAAGAGGTGAGTTCCCGGGTAGACCGGATACTGGCCGGGGCCTAGGCTCTTTCTGTTCGGCGGTTGCGGCCATTCTCCACAAAAATCGAAACTTTTGGTTGCCCCTGACGTCAAATAGATAGTCGGGCAATACTGGCTATCCAAGGACCGTCTGCCCGATCGTATCTGTTAGCGAAAGTGAAGTTTTTTAGACCAATGAGAGCATCTTTCATCGAAAGCGAGGGCTTGTATCCGCAAACCAAAAGACCGGATCCGGCTCTCAGAAACCTGGCCATCGGGATTTTGCTCCAGGCCTTCCGCGACATCGTGGCGCCGAAGAAGGCCAGTAACAAGGAATGGGAGCTCTGGCAGCAGGACGCTCTTGAGTGGTTTGCCTCGGATGAATACTACCCTGGCAGTTTCAGCTGGGTCTGCGAAGTACTGCAGGCAAAGCCGCAGGACTTCCGCATGTGGCTGGAGCAGTACCGGGAGAGTGATCCGGAGAGCAAGAAGGAAATGGCCCGCAAACTGATCCGTTTCCAAATCCGCCACTAACCCGGCTCGACGATTGGCGATTAACGGTTGACGAGCGACCGACGATCGTCGAAGATTGACTTGATGATTGGTGCTTCATCTCCACGCTGATTCCGCAGCGGACAATCATCAACAACAAAATGAACCAATAATCGTCAATCGTCACCCGTGCTGTTTAAGGTCGTCGTCTTCTCAATCTTCACCACTTATATCATTCTCCTGGCTGTAGTAGCGTTACGCCATTTGAAGCCTGCGCGCTGGTCACAGGTGAAGGTTGTGGAACCGACAGAGCGACGGCCCGCCTCGGGAAAAGAAGTCCTTATCGAGGTGGTCGACGTTTACAAGTCCTTCGATCACCCAGTGTTGACGGGGCTGAACCTGAAGATTTACCGGGGAGAGACACTTGGAGTTCTGGGAAGAAGTGGCACGGGCAAGAGCGTCATGCTCAAACTGCTGGTCGGGCTCCTTAAGCCCGACCAGGGCCAGATTCTTTTTGAAGGGCGTGACATCACCCGAATGAGCGAGGCCGAGCTCCTGGAGGTACGGAAGCAAATCTCATATGTGTTCCAGGGCGGCGCAATGTTCGATTTTCTCAACGTTGCGGAAAACATCGCGTACCCGTTGCGAGAACAGGGCTGGACAGACGAGGAACAGATTCAGCAACGTGTCGAGTACCTGCTTGACGCTGTCGAGCTGGAAGGCTGGGGATCGGCTGCCTATAGCGAGTTGAGTGTGGGCGCCAAGAAACAGGTCGCGATTGCGCGGGCTATCGCCAACAACCCCGAAGCCATTCTCTATGACGAGCCGACAACAGGAGTAGACCCTCTCATCGGAAAATCCCTCAGCCGGCTAATCCGCAAATTGAACCAGCAGGAACACCTGACTTCAGTGGTCGTGACTCATGATCTCCGCTGCATCGAGATAGTCGCTGACACAATCTTGCTCCTAAAGGATGGATTGATCCGTTTCTATGGCAGCAAGGAAGAGTTTCGCGCCTCCTCTGATCCATTTATCCAGGCTTTTATTGCCGGCAAGCGCTATGAGGAGGAAGAACCCTTTGCCCAGCAACTAGCCGGTTGAATGACGTCGCTCCAATTCGTCCACCACATCCCAAACTGAAATCCCTCGCTGCTCCAGGAAGACCAAAAGATGGTAGAGCAAATCGGCTGCCTCCTGGACGGATCTTTGCTTCTCCTCTCCAGCCGAAACCACTACCTCCACCGCTTCCTCGCCGACTTTCTGGGCTATCTTGCTTAGTCCTCCCCTGAATAGCGAGGCTGTGTAAGAATCATCGGGCATCTGCTCCTTGCGCTTGCGGATCAGATCAGAAAGATGGGCCAGAAATTCGAGTCCCGAAAAGCAGTTATCGGGAAGGAAGCAGGACGTTGTCCCTAGATGGCAGGCCGGGCCCCTCGGTTCAACAAGAAGCAGGATCGAGTCCCGATCACAGTCAGTATGAATGGATTTGACGTGCAGATAGTTGCCTGACGTCTCTCCTTTGCACCAGAGTTGTCCTCGGCTCCGGCTCCAGAACGTCGCCAAGCCTGTCGCCAGTGTCCTTTCCAGCGACTCCTTATTCATAAAAGCAAGCATTAAGAGCCTTCCGCTTCGGCTGTCCTGTACAATTGCCGGCGCCAGTCCGCCAAGTTTCGACCAATCAATGGTGTTCGGATCCAATTTCTACTCCTTTCCGCACCGGCACCCCGTGCGCCGCCAGAAATCGTTTTACCTCGGCAATCGAATACTGGTCGTAGTGAAAGATACTGGCGGCAAGCACCGCATCCGCTCCGCCGTCCTGAAAAGCCGCTAGAAGATGCTGCGGGTGCCCTGCCCCGCCGGATGCGATCAACGGGATTCGTACCCGATCCGAGACTCTCCGCAGCAGTTCCAGATCATAGCCTGCCAAAGTCCCGTCCCTGTCCATCGACGTCAAGAGGATCTCGCCGGCACCCAGATTCTCTGCCCGATCGATCCACTCAAGCGCGTTAATTCCGGTCGGGTAGCGTCCGCCCCCGACGAAAACCTTCCAACTATGACCGCTCCGCCTTGCATCTACTGCGACGACGATACATTGCGATCCAAACGCGAGCGCCGCTCTGCGGATCAACTCAGGATCCTTGACGGCAGCACTGTTCAACGACACTTTGTCGGCGCCGGCGCGCAACAACTCTTGAATCTGTGCGAGGCTCCCGACTCCGCCTCCAACCGTAAAGGGGATGAAAATGCAGTCGGCCACCCGGCGAACCCAGTCAACCATGGTCCTGCGCTCTTCCACCGTGGCAGTGATGTCAAGAAACACCAGTTCGTCGGCACCTTCGCGGTAGTAGCGGCTGCCCAGCTCGACCGGGTCTCCAGCGTCGCGTAAGTCAACGAAATGCGTCCCCTTGACGACTCGCCCGGCAGTAACATCCAGGCAGGGTATTATTCGCTTAGCCAGCACTCGACAGTTCCTCCAGGCTAATTCGATTTTCGTAGATGGCTTTGCCGACGATCGCCCCACCGACCCCGATCTCCTTCAGACGGCCAATGTGTTCGCGGCTGGAGACTCCCCCTGCGGCTATGAGGCGTACTTCAGGGCCGAGAAGGCCGCGGAGCTGCGTATAGGTCGCGTAATTGGGATGGGACAGGGTGCCATCTTTTTCAATGTCCGTCGAGATCACTTGCGTGACGCCCCAGTCTGAAATTCGCCGAATCATCTCTTCGACCGAAACCTGACTCTCTTCCCGCCAGCCTTCGGTTTGAAGCCGCTGTTTCCTCAAGTCAAGGCTAACGATGAACGGATCGCCTCCCCATCGCTTTACCCACCGGCTGACTGATTCGGGCTGCTTTAGAGCGACAGTTCCAAGAATCAGAAATTTGACGCCCCAGGACAGGAGGGAGTCGACGTCTTCGTCAGTACGGATTCCGCCACCCACCTGGACGGGTATCCTCACAGCCTGGACAATCTCCCGTATCGCCTCCCGGTTTCTGCCGAGACCATCCTTCGCGCCTTCCAGGTCTACGACGTGTAAACGCGAAAACCGCGCCGACTGGAACCTGAGAGCCTGCTCTACAGGCGTCTGCTGGTAGGTCGTGGTGGTTGAGTAGTCACCCTTCAGAAGTCGGACGCACTTCCCGCCGATCAGATCTATCGCCGGAATTATCAGCATGGTTGAAACTCCAAGAAATTGCGCAGGATCTGCAGACCCGTTTCCCCGGATCGTTCCGGATGAAACTGCACGCCGCAGTAGTGATCCTTCATCACCACAGACGAAAACGGCTCCCCGTATTCCGTGACTCCGATAGTAACCGAATCGGAAACCGGGGCGTAGAAGCTGTGAACGAAATAGAAACTGCTCAGGTCAGGCACCTTAGCAAATAACGTAGTGGGTGCTTTGATGCTGACTTGGTTCCAGCCGATATGCGGGACCTTCAGGCGTCTGCTGTCGAAACGCCGGACCGCTCCGGGAAGAATACCCAGACAATCGGTTTGCTCCTCATCCGAGCGTTCGAAAAGCAGCTGAAGCCCCAGGCAGATGCCGAGGAAAGGCACTTGCAACTCTCTCAAGACTGACACAAGCCCCAGTTCTCGCAGCGAGTCCATCGCCGGTTTCGCCGATCCGACACCCGGCAAAATGACTCGGCTCGCCTTGCGGACGACTTCAGGATCGCCGGAGAAGACAAACTGGGCGCCGAGGTGGCCAAGGGCGTTCCCGACGTTATAAAGATTGCCTGCCTTGTAGTCGATCACCACGATCATTGTCTTCGTGTAAACCCGGTTGAGTATCAAGGATAGAAAGACGGGGAGAACAACCAGTCCTTTTCCTTGAAGGTTCCCTTACTAAAGAACTCCCTTGGTCGACGGGACTCGGCCTGCCATCTTCTCATCAAAACGGACCGCGTTTCGAAGCGCCCGGGCAAAAGCCTTGAATATTGCCTCGATCCGGTGGTGCTCGTTTTGACCCGGGTTCAACATTTTGATGTGAAGATTCGCACGAAGTTCGAAAGCGACCGACTGAAAGAAATGCGACACAAGCTCGGTAGGAAGATCCCCGACTTCGGAACGCATTT
>DAOTAI010000209.1:0-8772 GCA_035593865.1 Acidobacteriota bacterium | reverse complement strand
CGAGAAGTGGTAACGTTCCGCCAACTCATTGGCCTGGTTTAAAACGTCTCCGGGGGTGGTGAGCGAAACAGTCACCTCCACGGGTATGTCCACCGCGCTTACGTTCCCTGCCCGAAGCTGATAGCCATTAGTGTACACGGCCATGGCGGCAAAGGCCCGGGCCGCGGGTAGTGAATCCTCGACAATCAGGCAACCGCTCTGAAATCCCTCAGGAAGATCCGGGAACAGCTCTGTAATGTGAAGGCGTACCATGACCGGTCGTCCAAACTGGCCTATGAGGGGTTTTGAGCCAACTAATTGACCATCGGTTGCATAGAGACTGGCCACAAGCTGCGTACCATAATTGGGCAGAACGACTATCCCGGTGTTTTCAGCAACAGGGTGGTTGACGAAAACCGGAATTGCGCACTTCGAAATGGGCTCCTGGCCAAGAACCGTCATTTCGCTTAATAAGACCGGGCTTCCTTGCGATGGTCGAACTTGTATGTGTCCGATGGCGGCAAACGGATTGTTGCTGGAAAACATGATGTACCCAGCACCGAAGGGTTCCGCGCTCACCTTGAAGGTCGCCGACTGACCAGGCTGAAGAGTCAGCGACTGCGGAAGGGAATCTATTGCGGAATTGAGCCCATGGGTAATTTTGATCTCGCTTGGGTCCGGTCCGGCGTTCGACACAACGACGATGGTTTCCGCATAAGCACCGGCAAGCGTGCCGTGCACGACGTCAGGCAGGAAAGCAACGAATTCAAGAGGCGATTCGGCTCTTAAGGCGGGCCCGGATACAACGACGAGCAAAACGGCAAGACTCAACAAATGAACGCGCATCTGACACCTCCGGGAAGAAAGAGCCTTTGACCCAACCGGGCTCAAAGGCGGATCGTATGTGGCGCAGTGCCAGAGAATCTGCACCCCTGACGTCGAGTTCAATACTGGCCAGCTTCCCCGCCGGAAGTCTTCCGGTCACTTCCTCTGTTTAGCCGTTGCAACACTATTGTCCCGCGCAGGGCATTTGCAAAGAGAAGACAGATCGGGATAGAGAAAGGCTTTCAGACGAGACTCGGACTTCGGGGTTGATTTAGAAAGACCGAGTTGTTGCATAGACGTATCCAGATTGGGAAAGAACGACGTCGCATCCCCTCATGGCACACGACGTGAGTACTTTACATCGAATCGCCTCAGAATGCTAATGTTTTAGCGGACTGTCCGTCGGATTTTGTACAAGTGCGCGGAGCCCAACATCTGGACGCTATCAAGAGGGTTTCACGAAATTCTAACCTCAATTTATCAATCACTTGCAAGTGCGCCAGAATGCCGTTTCCTAAAGTGGCTTAAGCACTTAAGTACTTAAGTACTTTAGTGTCAGTCTTTGCAGGAGCACATAAGGTACTCTGGGGCCAATTTTACCCCCTTTCTGATGCCACTTTAAGCCATTCCGAATGGCGTGCAATCTCGGAGACCTGTCGTCCTGCTCCCTGACCACCATCAGGCCGCTGGCAGTCGCATCAGAGGTCCGTCAGGACCGACATGTTTATAGAAACGACCGAAGGCTAAAGACCCAGGTCCGTCAGGACCGGCACGTGAACTCCCTGCACCGCCTCCTCACCTGTCAGCGTCTGCCGGCAATGGCCCCTTTTGCAGGTCGGGCTCAACTGCCTGTCACGTGTCGGTCCTGACGGACCTCCAGTCAGTAGAGAAAAGTCAGAGAAAAGTCGAAATGGTCGAAATGGGGACGCCGCCCAGGCATTAGGGCCGTGGACCGATCCTGTCCCTCCTTTGGAAATACGTATTCTGTGAAGCCCCAGGACGCTATCAACCGAGGATTACCTTCTTCGTGGCGTGCCGGTTTGCCGGATCTCACCGAGAAAGGGAGACCTGGCTCTTGCGGGACCGAGAAAGCACGACCTGGCCCTTGCGGGAGTAATCAATTGAAAGCCCGAGAACCCGCATCGCTTCTTGGGGTGCGTGGAAGCCCATCGAATTTTCTGCCTCAATAAAGTCAAGGAGAAACTGGGCTTTCAACTGAAAGCTCCGGGCTTCCTTGATTCGATCGGCATCGATTCCCTTTTGATTCGCTTCGCGAATGTCGGAAATCAGCTCAATCAATGCGTCCATGGCGATCCCCCGCATGTCGAAAGTCTTCTGCTGAATTGTCTCTGCTCGATCCAGCAATTCTTTTTCAGTCCACCTGTGACAGGTCTGGCAGGCATTGTTTACGTTAAGCAGCGGGCTACGGACGTGGTGGTCACTTATCTTGAGAGCACCCACTCTCTGATAAGGCATGTGACAGTCTGCACAGGCGACTCCTGAGCGGCCATGAATTCCCTGGTTCCACATTTCGAACTCGGGGTGCTGCGCCTTCAACACCGGTGCCCCGGTCTCACGATGGGTCCAGTCCTGAAAACCGGTCTTTTCATAGTATCCCAGGATCTGATCTGCCTGTAATCCATCAGTCCAGGGATATACCAGGCGTTTTTCCTGACCCTGAAAATAGTACTCGACGTGGCATTGGCCACAGACGAAGGAGCGCATTTCCTGGCGCGTGGCCATCTGGTTCACGTCATAGGACTCGATCCCCTGTGCCGCTTTCACCTTCTGTATACCTTCTATGAAGGCTGGACGAGTCACGCGGAGCTGCATCGTCTCGGGATCATGACAATCGATGCAGGAAACAGGATGCTTCACGTGCTGCCGGGCTTGCTGATAGGGCATCTGGTTCAGTTTTTCAAAGCCCGCCCTAATATCTCCTTCGCCCAATTGCTTGTAAGCGACATAAACAGAGGCATGGCAATGAATGCAGGTCCCAGGCTGCTGCGTCACGCGCTGACGTTCAGTATAGGTCTGATCTTCCAGCATATAGGCATGGCCGCGCTCTTCTCGGAAGTCGACGGCGAAGGCGTAGCCTGCCCACATTGTCTTCAAGCGAGGGTCCTCTTCCAGCCGAGATTGCGATACCACCGAGCGAGGGTCGGCATCATCGGGCGTCCGGGGCATTGCTTCACTTCCCCCGAAGCGAGTTCGAACCTGGTCTACGGTCCGCCGATACTGGTCATATTGCAGCGGGAAATTCTTACCCCAGATAGTTGGGTCATCGGTTGAATCTGTGATCTCGACCACTCGGTAGAAGGGATTTCGAGCCTCCTGCTTGCGCTCCATAATATTGACGAGAAGGGCTACCAGCCCGAATGTGACCACCGCCGAAATAACAATCCAGAGCGCGATGTTTGTGGTTCGCCTCCTATCGTCTGTCTTATTCATCTTGGAATCCTTTCGCCCTCAAAGATGTCCTACCGAAGCATGGCACTGAATGCATGAAACGGGTGAAGATGGAGAGTGGAAATTCAGAGACTCGACAATGGTCTCATGGCACTTCTTACAGGCCGCGTTGGTGATCTTCTGGTTGTGAGACTTGATCTGAAGAGGTTCATGAAACCGACCGGTGGTGAACCCGAACGAATGCCAGAATCCGTTTGAAGCCTTGCTGGCATACTTGGAGACAATCCCGTCGGGCGTGTGGCAGTCGTTACAGACGGCCGCATTCTTATGACTTCCTTTCAGCCATCCATCGTAGTAGGAGGTCATGATATGACAATTGGCACAGGCCGCCGGATTGTCAGTCAGATAGGAGCTGCCCCGGGCGTATATGAACGTATAAGCGCCAACACCGATGGCTGCACCGGCCAAAAGCGCAAAAAGAAAAAGACCCAGAGGCGGAGTGCGCATACAGCGTCATCTTAGCAGTTCAGTGAAAAAGAATTCTGGCATTTCTTGTCGCTCCGAGTTTGTTACAGCGCCACGAGCTGGCTCCGATGATTCATTTGACACTGGCAGACAAAGGTGTACTTCGTAAGTCCATGTTCTTCTCGCTGTTAATCGCCACACTACTCATCTCAGTCGCTGTGTCCGTTATTGTCGCTCGCCTGTTCAAGGGATCAATAGAACATATACTGAATCGGGTTCTTTCCGATTCTATCTATTACGCCTGGGTCCGCTACCTGTTGTTTGCTATATACGTCGTGGGAATTTCCAACGGAGTGCGGATCTGGGATTTGGAGCGCTACATTTCTCCAGGCATTTCTCCCCGTGCTGAACAGGGACCGCTAGTCCTCACTTCTGAACGATGGGTCCTCGAGGTCTACCGGACCATGATCGGCACGCTGCAGGGAATAGCCTGGCTTCTGCTGGTTTTCCTTGTCTTTGCACTCATCGCCTTCGTCATCGTCCGGATTGGCGAAATGAAGTATCGCTCAAAAAAAGAGCCGCAGAGCGCCGAGCAAGTCTCAGATCAATAAGAGTGCGCGCTCGCAATCGTGCGCCAGCCAGCTCGCGCCGTGTCTCAACCGCTCGGCCCACCTTCGCCTTACCTTCGACCGAGGGCCGCGAGAGCACGGGGTTTCGGTACACCGCGAAAAACGCGGCACTCAACCCAAGGGTTTCGATACACCGCTGAAATACGCGGCACTCAACCGCCGTGCTCTCCCGGCCCGGCTCGCAGCTCCGGGCTTGACCGGTATTTGTCCACCCTCCTCCGGGACAAAAAGCCAAGCAGTATTTGAGCGGACCGTGCCGCCAACGCATCAAAACGTTAACTAACATATTGATACAACGGAGAATATGCAGGCGTTTGTCCCGATGGATATGGGCATGAGATTAGTTTACTATCTATAGAAGAAAGGATGTTAACTCCGCTGAAAAGTGCTTTAGGCGGCGGAATCCGGAAGACTCTTCTTTTTTGATTATTCCTCCTACAGTGAACGATCTGGCCGTCCAGGAGTGATCTCCAAGGCAACCATTTCGATCAGATTTTTGCCGCACACCGGAGTCTTTCAGCGCAATCAGTGGTATTCAGGCCCGCCCCCGATGGATTGGGCGAGACCTTCCTAACGGCAGAGAAGGAGGTACGCTATGAGAATCCGACTCATTTCAGGTTTGAAGGCCGGTTTGTTTTTGTTTTTCGTGACCACACTTCAGCTAGGGGCTCAGGCAGACTGGGGACCTCTCCTCGAAACCGAAGTGTTCTTGGAGCCCACCGCAGAGAGAATAAGATCACCGTTAGCATTTGACGGCCAAAGATATTTGGTCGTTTGGGAGCAGCCCGAGTATGATCCAGGACGGCTCGATTATTCGGTTTACGGCTGGTTCATTGACCGGAGCGGCAACCCGGTCGGAGATCCCTTTCGAATTGTGACAACGCCCGACATTGATAAGAATCCCGCCGTCGCATTCAACGGAGATCACTATCTGGTCACGTGGGTTGACCCGCTGAATTCCACGATCAACGCCACTGTTGTCACAGTCACGGGCTCGGTACTCGGTGACGTCGTGATTTCTCCGTTGGTGCCGATTCCTTCCGGGTTAGTCTTTGATAGCTTGATCCGCCCGGCAATTGCATCAAACGGGCGTGATTTCCTTATCGTCTGGAACGAAGGTAGCGGATCTACCGGAGACGACAGAACCGACCTGACCGGTTGCATGGTTACAATTGATCCCGATGGTTCTGTCGTTCTCACCGTTTGCGATATACCACTCGGCTCGCCAGAAGGTGACTATGCACCTTCCGTTGCTTTCGCCAAGGAGAATTTTCTTGTCACCTGGTCCTCTGGAAGCTATCGTTCCGATGCCTGGGAATTGGACATCCTTGGACGTCTGGTGAGTAGCGACGGTCAAACCATTTCGGATGAAATCGCCATCACCACGGAGCCGCGCTCCCAGGTTGATCCAACGGTGTCATCCGACGGAACCAATTTCCTCGTGGTCTGGCGGGACAACCAACCCGGACCGGACCTACTGGCGGCACGTGTCTCGGAGTCCGGAGTCGTACTGGACGGCCCGCCTTCAGGTGCCATGATCATCAGTGAAAGTGGCACGTCCCCACAGGTCGCTCATAACGGACAGAATTGGTTGATAGTGTGGCGCGAAAATGTGTCGCCATTCGCCTTTATATTTGGTACACAGGTCGCTTCAGACGGTAGCGTGTTGGAGCCTTCGGGCGTCCCCATATCGGTGTGGAGCGAAGACATACCATTATTCCCCGCCGTAGCATCCGACGGAGAAAACTTTCTCGTCACTTGGAGTGGGTCTGATCTCCCCACACTTCGGATGCAACTGGTCGGCGCAATTCCTCCAAGAATCAAGCCTCTGCGGGACCGGGTCGTCAATCTCCTGGAGGCAGGCTCACTGGGGAAACACGGCAAGCAGTTGACCGGGGCGCTCGACAGGGCCGAAAGTCATCTGGCGAAAGGGCACCTGAAGCCTGCGCTACAACAGTTGGAACAGTTCATCCGGACTGTCGAGCAACTGGCCGACAAAGGTGAAATCGACCTTTATGACGCAAATGAGCTGGCGGCCTACGCCAGGCTCATCATCTATCATCGGACGCGACCCGAGGCCGTTGCCGAGCCGGTTATCTGAAGCAACTCGGCCTTCCCAACCCATGGGATGACCGGATAAGGTTCGAGAAGGCGAAGGGTGGGTTTCAAAGGACGGTGCGTCAGCGCCCGCATGAAATCCACCCAACGTTGGAAGCTGGCCGATTTCTTCACATGTTCTCAATTTCAAAAAACCACCCCTACGGATGCTGCCATCCAAACCAGAGTAATCCATTGATAACACAAAAGATATTGACATCAGCCCTCGCATGGATAAGGCCAGAAAAATCGCTTAACATATGAATATAGCAAGGAGGTTGATTTTCCTGAAAACCCTGTTGGCCGACGGAACCCGAAAGACTCGTCGTCCCTTTTGCTTCTTCTGATTGAACGATCGGCTCCGTGCGTGATTCCCAAGGCGACCATTTCGAGCAGGTTTTTGCCGCAAACCGGGATTTTTCAGCGGAATCAAAGGTTTTCATGTCCAACCCTGTTGGATTGGGCAAGACCGTCGTAACGGCAGAGAAGGAGGTCCGCTATGAGAGTACGACTCGTTTCAGGCTTAAAGGCCGGTTTGTTTTTGTTTTTCATGACCGCACCTCCCTTGAAAGCTCTGGGCGACTGGGGACCTCTTCTCGAAAGCGAAGTGTTTTTGCAGCCCGCGGCCAATGAAGTCTCAAGATCGTCGGTGGCTTTTGACGGTCAAAGATATTTGGTCGTGTGGGAGCAGCTCGAGCACGTTTACGGCTGGTTTCTGGACCGGAGCGGCAACCCGGTCGGTGATCCCTTCCCAATCGTGACAACGCCAGGCATTGATAAAGTTCCCGTCGTCGCATCCAACGGAGATCACTACCTGGTCGCGTGGGTTGACGCACTGAATTCCACGATCAACGCGACTGTTGTCACAGTCACGGGTTCGTTGCCCGCCAATGACATGGCAATTCCGATCGTGCCGATTTCTCCGTTTGGTCCCGTTCCCCGCCCGGCAATTGCATCGAACGGACATGATTTTCTTATCGTCTGGGACGAAGGGACCGGATTTTCAGGAGACGACGAAACCGACCTGACCGGTTGCCTGGTTAGGGTTGATCCCGACGGCTCGGTCGTTCCCACGGTTTGCGATATACCACTCGGCTCGCCTGAAGGAGATTACGCGCCTTCAGTTGCTTTCGGGAAGGAGAGCTTCCTTGTCACGTGGTTCTCTGGAAGCTATCGCTCCGGGGCCTGGGAATGGGACATCTTCGGACGCATCGTGAGTAGCGACGGTCAAACAGTCTCGGATGAATTCGCCATCGCGACGGGGCCGCTCGGCCAGACTGAATCAGCGGTATCATCCGACGGAACCAATTTCCTCGTCGCCTGGCAAGACAACCGCAATGGACTCGACTATGACCTCTACGCGGCGCGTGTCTCGGAGTCCGGAGCATTGTTGGACGACCCCCCTATACCAGTCAACCCAGATGCTGGCTCGGGAGGACGCTTCCCCAGGATCGCTCATAACGGGCAGAATTGGTTGATAGTATGGCAGGAAGATTCGTCGGAACTAAGGTTTGTGTTTGGTACACAGATCGCCTCAGACGGTAGTGTGTTGGAGCCGTCGAGCGTCCCCATATCAGTGTGGAGCGACGACTTGCCATATTTCCCCGCCGTGGCCTCCGACGGAGAGAACTTCCTCGTCGCTTGGAGCGGGTTTGATGAAAACACACTTCGCATTCAACTAGTCGGCACGATTCCTCCACGAATCAAGCCTCTGCGGGACCGGGTGGTTAGTCTCATGGAGGCCGGCTCGCTGGGTAAGCACGGCAAGCAGCTGACCGGAGCTTTGGACAGGGCCGAAAGTCATCTGGCGAAAGGGCTCCTGGGGCCGGCGCTACAACAGCTGGAACATTTCATCCAGACTGTCGAGCGACTTGCCTGGAAAAGTGAAATCGACCTTCATGACGCGAATGAGCTGACGGGCTACGCCAAGCTCATAATCTATCACCGAACGCGACCCGACATTGCTGCCGGGCCAGTCGTCTGAAGCAACTTCGCCGTTCTTAACCCATGGGATGACCGGACAAGGTCTTAGGGAGGAAGTATGCAAGAAAGAGTTGATGACAGACGAGCGGATCAGTGTGCGAAAAGGATCCACGAGTTGATGGCTAAATCGGGCACTTGTGTAGAGTGGGGTCTGCGGTTCTGGCCCTGGGCTCTGGCGTCGCTCGCCAGAAGAAGTCGAACCTTTTCAGCCGCAATGATTCTTTCGGTTTGCGCGCTCAGTGTCCTGCCGGCTTCCGCTCAAACGTACACGGTGACCAACCTGGGGACGCTCGGTGGTCTTAGCACCCTTCCCGCCGCCGTGAACGATACGGGTCAGGTGGTGGGTCAATCGCAAACCGCTGGCGGACCCGTTCACGCCTTCCTC
>DAOTAI010000208.1:0-8782 GCA_035593865.1 Acidobacteriota bacterium | reverse complement strand
AGGGTCTAACCAGCCAAATCGAAGTCGAAACACTCGGGGCCCAGCTTGCGGCCGCCAAGGCCAGCATAGAGCTGGCCGAAGCCGAGATTCAACAAGCGCTGTCAGCCATTAAGGAAACCAAGGTGATCCTGGCCCAGACAATTGTGCGGGCGCCGATTTCGGGTACCATCGGCCGGCGCAACGTTGAGGTCGGAATGCAGGTGAGTCCGACTACCGAGCTGTTCACGATCGGCGACTTGAGCCGAGTTCGAGTGGAAGTGGTCATCACCGAAAGAAACCTGGCTGAGATACGCGTCGGGCAGCCTGCGCGCATCTATGTCAGGTCGCGGGGAACCGAGCCGCGAGTCCTCGACGCCAAAGTCTCGAGGATCTCGCCCTTCCTGGATTCTGCCACGCGCAGCACAGAAGCTGAAATTGACGTGGAGAATAAAGGAAACGTCCTGCTTCCCGGAATGTCCGTCACGGCAGAAATACTTCACGGCGAGAGTGAGAAGGTCACGCTGGTGCCAAGCAGCGCCATTTACACCCACCCGGATACCGGACAGACAGGTATCTACGTCCTTTCGGCTTTTGAACCGGAGACCGGCGTCTCTGGTACCGGAGACCTGCAAGATGATCCTCCCGACCTGTCGGAGCCCGAGAAGGTCGTTTTCAGGCCGGTCCGCATTATGGCGGAAGGTCGAATGGAAACGGGCGTAGAAGGTATCCAACCGAACCAATGGGTGGTGACGGTAGGCCAGGACTTGTTAGCCGGCCGAGAAGAGGCACGAGTTCGAGTCAGTACCTGGGACCGGGTTCTCAGCCTTCAGGAATTGCAGCGCGAGGACCTGCTGTATGAGCTGCTGGAAAGAGGATCGCGATGAAGCTGACGGAAACGGCCGTCCACAGACCGATTGCGACCACCATGTTCTTTTTGATCATCATTGTTCTTGGCGTGATGTCTTTCCGTTTTCTGCCTGTCGATCTTCTTCCTCCTATCGAATATCCACAGCTCACTATTTCCACCGAGTATCCGAACGTCGGTCCCGAGGAAATCGAGACGATCATTACGCAGCCGATCGAAAACGCAATCGCCAGTGTTCCGGGGGTGGAGCGCGTGAGGTCCAGCTCCCAGGAGGGAGAAAGCCACGTAACGCTTGAATTTGCACAAGGAACGGAAGTGGACGTTGCCGCCAACGATGTGAGGGCGGCGCTCGATCGTATCCGCGATGACCTTCCCCCCGAAGTGGAGACTCCCCAAATTCGCAAGTTTGATCCTGACGACTTCCCGGTCGTTATTGTCGGCGCCAGTTCTCGCAGGAATTTGCAGGAACTGACCCTGATTTTGGAGCGGGAAGTCACGAGGCAGTTCGAGCAGATACCTGGGGTCGGGTCGATCGACATCTGGGGCGGAATCTACAAGCAGGTGCACGTAGACCTGGATATGGACCGCCTGATTGCGACAGGGCTCTCTTCGGCCGAGGTGCAACAGGCGATTGCTGCGGAAAACATCAATCTGCCCGGCGGAAATGTGAATACCGGGCTGCAGCGCCTCTACGTGCGCACGCTCGGCGAATACCGATCGATTGACCAGATCGCCAACACGGTTATCAAGATGGAGGACGGGAAGCCGGTCAGAGTCGGGGACGTGGCCAACGTTCGATGGGGATACGAGGACCTGGAGAGAATAGTCCAGATCGATGGCCGGCCTATGGTGCGCTTTGGCATTCGGAAACAGACGGGAGCAAACACCGTCGCCGTCGCGGAAAATGTCCGGGCGGAGATTGATCGAATCAACGCCCAGCGAGACGATCTTGAATTGTTTGTGACGACCGACCAGAGCCGGTTCATACAAGCCTCGATCGACAATGTGACCAGTTCGGCCCTCTGGGGAGGTTTGCTCGCTGTTTTCATCCTGTACCTCTTTCTCAGGAACATCGCCTCCACGGCCATCATTGCGCTCTCGATCCCGATTTCGATCATAGCCTGCTTTGCACTGCTTTATTTTAACGGCCTGACTTTGAATCAGATGAGCTTCGGAGGTTTGGCGCTGGGTGTTGGGATGATTGTGGACAGCGCGATTGTCGTTCTGGACAACATTGTGCGCCAACGCGAGGAGCGGGGGGAAAAAGCGCTCGCCAGTGCCCTGATCGGCGCCCGCGAAGTAGGAGGCGCGATCGTTGCCTCTACGCTGACCACTGCAGTCGTCTTCCTTCCGATTGTCTTTATGCAGACAGTGTCCGGCCTCATTTTCCTGCAACTGGCGCTGGTGGTTGTTTTCGCCCTCGTCTGTTCACTTTTCGTCGCCCTGACGCTCGTACCGATGCTGGCCAGCAGGTTTCTGACGGTAAAACCGGGGAGCACGGAGGAGCCCCGAAGTAGCCGCTTTCAACGTTTCTTTAAGCGGGTCGAAAGTTTTTATTCTCGCAGCCTCGATCGAACACTTAATCGGAAAGCGATCGTCTTTCTGGTCACTACCATCCTGGTAACCGGCAGTTTCCTCCTGTTTCCTCTCATCCCGATCGAGCTGGCGCCTGAAACTGACGCCGACGAGATCGACGTCGATCTGCAAATGGCAGAAGGAACCAATATTGCCGTACAGAACGAGTACCTGAAGGAACTGGAGCGCGCAGTCAGAGCAGAATTGCCCATGGACGATGTCGAGCATGTCACGACGGATGTCAGGGACGCGCACGCCGAAGTCGAAATCACCATGGTTCCCGCCTCTAAGCGCTCAGTGAGTACTTCCGAGTTGGCGGACAGGATCAGCGAAAAGGTGACGGGGCAGATCCCCGGCGCCGATATCCGCGTCAGCGCCCAATCCGGACTCTGGATTTTGCGTCGAATCTTCGGATCGGGCGGCAGCGAAGAGGTTCAAATCGAGCTGAGAGGCTACGATCTCGACCAGGCGGAAGAAACAGCACGACAGATCCAGTTGCGGATGGAACAGCTCCCGGAAGTCACAGGAGTTCGCACTGGCCGCCGAGAGGGCCGCCCCGAACAAGCTATTGAATTCGACCGGAGAAAGATCGCTGATCTGGGATTAACGGTCGGCGATGTTGCGCGTGTGGTGCAAACCAATGTAGGAGGGAGCAGGGCCGGTGTGTTCCGGGTCGGAGGCGACGAATTCCCAATCATCGTGCGGCTTCGAGCAGAAGACCGATTGAGTAGCCTCGACTTGAGGAACATCTCTGTGACTACCCCTGAGGGCGAAGTACTTCCGTTGTCCGCACTGGTCACCCAGACACGGGGGCGGGGACCGACCGAAATCAACCGAATCAATGGGCAGCGCGTCGTTTACATAACAGCGAATCTGGAGAGTGGCGTTCCGCTAGGGTTTGCTGTCGAAAAGATTCAAGCCGGTCTCGCCGACTTGCAGTTACCCGAAGGATTCACTTTATTCTTTGGCGGCGAGTACGAGGAACAGCAGAAGGCTCAGGCGGATTTCATACTTTCGATCATCATGGCCCTGGTGCTCGTTTATATGATCATGGCGGCCCAATTTGAACGATTTATTGATCCGCTGGTAGTCATGTTTTCAGTGCCCCTGGCCGCAATTGGCGTGGTTCCCACACTTCTTCTTACCGGGACGACCATCAATATGCAGAGCTTGATGGGAATGATCATGCTTATCGGTATTGTTGTAAATAACGCCATCGTCCTGGTCGATTACATCAACCTGATGCGCCGCGAGTATGGGTTGGAGCTGAGAGAAGCAGTCGTCCAGTCTGGCAGACTCCGTCTCAGACCCATATTGATGACGACGCTGACAACAGTTCTCGGTCTGCTCCCGCTTTCCGTAGGAATCGGGGCCGGCGCGGAAATTCAGGCTTCGCTGGCCCGGGTGGTCATTGGCGGCCTGATGGCATCCACTCTTGTCACACTTGTCTTCATCCCGGTCGTCTATGTGAGCAAGGAAGCCGCCTTGGGTTGGATTGGTGGGAGAAACTGGCTGCGCTTCAGGCGCGAGCAGTCGGCGGAGACGGCCCAGTAGTCGCGAGCGTAGACCGAGCCGTAACTCTGTCGAGCTAATTGCAAGAACTCGACGACTCCAGCTTCCTTTGCAACACCGAAGGCGCACAGGCGCTAAAACAAGCGTCGCTATCAGCGCGAAGAGGCGCACGCCGGAGGCCTCCGGCGTGCACTTCCTCCTTGGGCTTCGCAGAACACAACGCCTTTGGCGTTGAAATCCAGAATCAGCGAGATTTTTCCAATTGGCTCTGTCTAGATTCCTTCTCCCCTTCCCGCTCGTTCGAGTTTCCTTTCCCCAACGCGTCTTCCACGTACAACCGATGGACCAGGACGACTGCCGAGGTGGTCAAGGGAGTGGCCAGGGCCAAGCCAAGAATACCCGCGACAGAACCCAGGAGCACTTGCGCCGTAATAGTCAGAGCGGGAGGAAGCGACACGGCTTGTTTGTCGACCATCGGCGTAAGAAAGTAGCTTTCAACGCCTTGAATGACCGAGTAAAGGACCGCAACCCAGATAACCGTGTTCGGCCCTTCAGGGATAGCCAGCAGCAGGGCGGGAATCGCGGAGACTATCGGTCCGATATACGGAATGAAGTTCAAAACGCCAGCGAGCAAACTCAGGATCAGCGCAAGGCGCACTCCAATTATCCACAAGCCGATCAAAGTCAAGACGGCGATCACGGCCATCGCAACCAGGCGGCCGATGATCCAGGATCGAAGATTGGTTCCGATTTCATTTAGAACCTGCGTGAATCGCTCTTGTCTGTGATAGGGTATCAGGGCGCAGATGCCGCGAATGTAGATCTTCGGATCAGCGGCCACATAGATGCCGATGAAAAGGATAATGAACAGATTGCCGATAGCGCCAAGTGTGGTCGAGAATGCGCCCGCAAGCCTAGACCAGATCTCGGACTGGTTGGGTAAGGCCTCCCGACCTTCGCTCAGAATCTGCCGCCCCAGACTGTTCTGCTGCAGTGACTGCCTGATCTGCTGCCATGCTTTCGGAAGCTCTTTGCTGATCTGATCGACCTGGTCACCGAGGCTCGGCGCGATCATCGCCAAGAGGCCGACAACCACCACCAGTCCAGCCAGGAGGACCAGGACTAGCGCATAGGAGTAAGGAATTCCGAGTTTTTGCTCAACGAAGGCGCTGATCCCCTGAAGGAAGACTGCAAGCAGCAGGCCGGCAAACGCTACGAGCATCACCTGGTACGCGTACCACAACAGCAGGAAGACCGCGAAAGCGAGAGCGAGGATACCAACTGCTGTCAGCACTCGCCTCTCAAAGAAAAACTCTTTCAGTTCGGTTCTCCTTGTTGGTCGGGCCAGGGATCAACTAACGGGAAATGGCAGCTTCGAGCTTCTCGTCATCCTGTCGCTCTTTTGCCGCTTTGACTACTTTTGCGCCGGCTCGACTGGCAGAGCCGTCGTTTGGTCAAAGCTGCCCGTGACGCCCTGAAAGCCTCTCAGTGCCTGGCGAAGAACCCACCGAATTGCCCGTCCATCGTTGTACGAAAAGGCCAGGTTGTGATTGAGGGTCGAGAAGCAGTGTGGCTGGCAGGCCTGCTTCATAATCTTCAGTTGTCCAGTGTCGAATTTCGGGTTTTCAATCGTGCCCCAATCATGAGTCGCTGAGTACATGGGAAAACACGGGGCAAGAGTGCCATCCACCCGGATGATCACGTTATTCTGGCCGGCACGGCAACTCCAATCCTGGAGTTTGCCACGCATGAAGGCCTTCATTTCCATCAAGCGCTGGATGGAGTTCACCATCTTGTACCCGCCGCGGTTCTTCTCAATGATCCAATCCACGGTCTCATCGACCTGTGGCCAATCGCTCGGGCGAATGAAGGTAGGATTCCCTTCCAGGTGCTTGAAGTGATTTTCCTCGATCATCGGCGATTCATTGATGTGGTAATCCGTGATCAATCCGTAGTCGTGGGCAATCTCAGTCAACTGCTTGACATCTTCCAGGTTGTTGCGACAGATGTTGATGTTGAAGAAGACGATGTAACCGTACTTGTACTGCTTTCTGACGAGGTACTCGAAATGCGGGCGGATTGAGTTAAGAGCCTTGGGCAGTCCCGGCTTTTCGTCCACGACGTCGACGGCCAGGTTCACGACCGCCATGCCTGCGTCAGCCAGACGGTCAATCAGGGCTGGCTTCATCAAGCGCCCATTGGTGGGCACGTAAACCCAGAAGCCTTTCTTGGCAGCGTAATAGACCACCTTGTGCGCGAAGGCAGGGCGCAAAAGCGGTTCACCACCCATAAGAGCCAGCACCCGGCACGTGGTCGAATGCAGCCAGTCGATAGAGCATTTGGCGATGTCTTCGGTCATCCCCTTCACGCGGTTATCAAACGCCCAACAATAGTGACAATCGAGGTTGCATTTCCACTCGGTGAAAAGGTAGGCGATGATCGGGTGGAAGTCGCCGGGGAGCACCCGTGACTTCACGTACGGGAACAACCATCCGCGCAACGCGCGATAGATGAAAGGGGCGGACCAGCGACGCACGTAAGGATTGTCTTCGGAACGCTCGGGCATGTATTTCGCGTCATTCGCCGCGAGAAGTTCCGGGTGCTGTGGGAAAACGGGAGTCGGCAACACCTCGCCATTGGAAACGGGAGGCTGGGGGCGGGGCGAGTCAGTGAGGAGCTGATGCAGCGCGGCATCAATTCGGAATCTCGGAACAGATTCGTTCCTCTCGGAAGACAACAGCTCTTCTAGCATTCGGTTTCCTCCGAAATGGGATTTGTTTCAGTTCGTCGGTGCCGTGAGTTGTAACTAGGGTAAGTTGAGAATAGCAGAAGAGCCGAGGGAAGGCGACCGTAAAGCGGACGGGGCTGTGATCCGCGTAATCGGCGTGATCCGTGCCTTCTGCGGGTCTTTGGCCCGCGGATAGCGCGGAAAGCACGGATAACGCGGATCAGACGCGGGTACCTGCTCGTCGGGTTTTACTCTTACTCCTCGCCGATCATCACTCCCAGGACGACCGGCTGACGGTTTCACGGAGTTGCTCATCCCGTCTCACCTTTGTGCCGTACTTCCTCCATTCGTTCTCGATGTAGCGGGCGTCTTCCTCATCAGGAGTCGAGACCGCCAGGGTGATATGGCCTCGCTCAATGTCACCCTTGTACTCCTCGGCTACCTCTTCCTTTATTCCTGATCCGATAAGCGCGCCGATTATCCCGCCGGTGACTCCGCCCATGCCGGCGCCGGTCAGTGCTCCTGCAATCGGACCGGCAATCAGGAGACCCGGAATTGTAATCGGTGCACCAGCCGCGAGCGCCGCTGTTATCAACGCGCCTAGGCCTGCGCCTATAGCGCCCCCTACGCCCGTGCCTTCCGCAGTCTTCCGCTCTTCATGAACCTTCTCCGCAGTTCCAGTACGCTCGCCGCGCCTTTCGCCATACTCCTCGGAGTAGAAGCGTTCGCGTGTCTCGTCCTTCATCAGGACACTCACCTGGTCAGCGCTGATACCGCGCCGAGTTACGGCCTCGTAGGCACGATCGGCACTCTCTCGATCTGGAAAGACTCCAGCAATAATGTGGTCATTTCTTCTCATTACACATCCTCCTTGTACTTACACAACGAACTCACCCTGTTACACGTCTCAGGAATAAGAGGTGGCAAGTGTCCTCTGCCATTCATGAAAGGGGAGGAGACGGAGATGGTTCGTTGCTTAGTCTCCATCTTAAACAAGCGCTCCTGCAGTCACAACAGAACCGCGCATCTTCGTGCTCCGCAAGTGGGTGAAAGCGACGGCAAAGACGGCTTCTCGGTCTTCCTCCTCTTCCGGCGCTATACTTTTCATACTGTGTTGGAAAGCATTGTCTTCCGGCGAAAGTGGCGAAGACTCGTTCTACTTCTTGTCCTGGCGGTCCTGATTGGTTCGGCTCAGGTTTACGTTCTGCGGCGCCTTTATGGTATCCCTTCACTACAAGCATTTGTGGCTATCGCGATAGTTCTCGGACTGTGCGACGTCCTCTTTGCCTGGAATATCGAACGTACGACGCGAAGAGAAGGTCCGGAACTGTGGAACAGCCTCATCGGGAGACAAGGAAGAGTGCTTTCCGAGGTTGGGGAGCATGGCGCGTCCATTACAGTGAGAGTCGCAGGAGAAATCTGGACGGCTTGTTGTCGGCATGCCGCTGTCTTGAAGCGGGGCGAGAAAGTGCGCGTGACAGCCAGAAAAGGCTTAGTGCTCGAGGTCGAGCCCTGGGACCGCCCGGCAGACAGGCAAGAAAGCCATGATTCCCGTTTCTCCAAGACCGTCCTTCCGGATGCAAGTGGACGCGGTCGTGACATCCGATAGCAGAACCGTAGCCGAGACAGCAAGAACAAGCCGGGGCGGAAGTTGATTTGCCGATCTCTAACCGGCGACAAACTCCGAATGGAGCTGGAGCCAACGGACGATGTCTCGACGTCGGAGCATCCCGACTAGACGGCCTTCATCGACGACCGGCACCTGCCGAACGTCATTACTGGCCAGTCGGTTGAGCGCCGTAGCGGCGTCCTCACCTGGCGCCACCGTTGCCAGCCGCTCCCAGGGCGTCATGATGTCACGCACCAACTTCGTATCCCAAGTTTCTCGGGATGTTTTTCTCACATCCTCCAGACACACCAATCCGACCAACTGGCTCCCCTCCATAACCGGAAAGGCTCGCTCGTCGGTGCCTATAAGGTGGTCATATACGAAATCACTGACCGAAATATAAGGGGTGACTGTCGGCACATTAGACCGCATCAATCGTGAGACCGGTACTCCCTCCAGGAGGTCCTCGGTCAGCACTTGTTGAAAGCTTTGCATGGCCGCGCTACTTAGAAAC
>DAOTAI010000207.1:0-8787 GCA_035593865.1 Acidobacteriota bacterium | reverse complement strand
TCTGCTTAGTTGACCAGTTGATCTGCTGGATCTGCTGCCTCGGAAGGACCACAGTCTTGCCGCCCGGCCAGTTTGAAGTGTCAATAACGATGGAATCGATCACCCAGCTGTTCTCGTCAATCAGGTAGTCGTCGATGTGGCCGACCTCCTGATCAGTCGCCTTGATATAGTACCCGGCCACTTCCCTGGCGCTCCGGATATGGTGGTCTTGTTCTTCACGGTGTGTGCCCACAGTCCGCCTGACGTCCCGCTCACCAGACGTCTCATCCGCGCGGCTGGAACTCTCGAAGCCGCCAGCGGCGAGGTTTGCCGGCCCGGCTTCCGAACCCCATACCCCGACTCCGCCCCAGTAAAAGGGCCAGCCGTAGTAGCGGTAGTATTCACGTTCGTATCGCCGGGCAATAGGAACCATCAGGTCGGCCGGCGGGCTGCTGCGAACTTTGCTTCGGTCTATGGTTAGATCAATACGCCCACGGGTCCAATCAATCCGCGTCACCGCGATAGGCGAGATTAGAACGTGGCCGCCCGGTACCCAGCTGCCCACGTCGACAACCAAGTAGCGTACAGCCCATTTCTCGTCACCAAAATAGGAATCGACTACTTTCCCTATGTCACCGTCTGTGGCGTGGACCGTCGTTCCGTTCACGTCTTTCAGGAGACGGATCATCAATGAACCTCCTTTTGGCGTATGCGCGCCTACACGTGCTGATACTCGGTATGCGTCAGGCTGAGTCGGAGATCCAAGAGCCTTCTGGACTTCCGTACAGGTCTCGATGCGGCTTCGTGAGTGTTTCTGTTTCTAATAATTATAGTTCCGTGTCATCCTGTCGACAAAGGGACCGCATGTTGAGCAGATCGACTGTCACCGAACTCTGCGCTTTTTGCGTGGCTAGCCTTGTTCTGACCATCTCTCTGGCGCTTGCTCAGGGCGCTGCTCCGCCGAGCGTTGCGCAGCAGGTTCTTGAAAACCGTACTATCGCGGGAATCGTTATTCGAGGGAACGTCCGCGTGCCGGAAAGCACCATTCGTCAATTCATAAAAAGTGCCGAGGGACAGCCTTTCAGCGAGGACAAGGCGCGCGCCGATTACCAGGCACTTCTCTCCTCCGGCTTGTTCACGGATGTCAGACTCCTCACAGAAATCCGTGAGCCGGGGAAAGTTGTCCTGATTTTCGAGGTGACCGAGCCGGCGGTTATCCAACAAGTGGACTTCGCCGGGCTCCAGTCCGTCCAGACATCCGAGTTGCTGGAACACCTCCGGAAAACAAACCTGACTCTTCAGCCGGGAGCGCGCATCGATGAGAACAAGCTCGCCAGGACGGTTCGAGCGTTAGAGCAGTATCTACAGATTCGGGGATTTCCCCTGGCTCGTGTAACGATCTCTCGCACGCCGGTCGGACCTAATGCATTCAACCTGAAGTTCACGATTGAGGAGGGACCGCGTGCCCGGATCGGCCACATAGAGTTCGAGGGCAATTCGGTGTTTTCCGACGAGGAACTCCGACAATCACTGGAATTGACCAGCGAATCGTCTTTTTGGTCCAGGTTACGCGGACGCGACCTTTACCTCAAAGAACGCCTCGATTACGACCTCCGTTCCAATGTCCTGGCTCGATACCATTCGAAGGGCTACATATTTGCAAAAATCGAGGAGCCGCGTGTGGAATTGATCGAGACTGAGGGGGGCATTCCTGGTCTCCAGCGCCGACGGCTTGAATACCGAATCACTGTTCCAATCGTCGAAGGCGAGCAGTTCCGATACAGCGGCTTTCGTGTGGAAGGGGTCGAGAGGGTCGAAAAGGAGAAAGTAACGGACAAGTACGAGGCTGCAGCTGGCAAAATTGTCGATTTCGTCTCACTTGGCCAAGCCAACGAAAAGGTGAAGAAGCTCTACTCGGAAAGAGGATTTCTGGATATGGAGCTGATTCCCGAAATGCGCCCGGATTTCGACAAGAGACTGGTCGACCTGACCATTCGAATTCACGAGGGAGGCAGATACCTGGTCGACGAGATTAACTTTATCGGAAACGAACGGACCAGGGACAAGGTGCTGCGGCGCGAACTGGTCTTGCAAGAGCGGGACCCCTTTAACGGAACACTGCTTGATCTGTCCCTTCAGCGCTTAAGTCGACTTAACTTCATAGAGCCGGTAACCGACCGCGATCATCAGCTCGTCAAGGACAGAACCAATGAGGAGGTCGACATTGTCGTGCGAATCCATGAGAGAGACCCGCACGCCATCAACCTTACCGGAGGACTGGGAGGAATCAGCGGCAGCTATATCGGAATTCAATACCTGAGCCGCAACTTCCGAGGATTGGGGCAGACCCTGGAAGCCCAGGTAGAGACCGGATCGAGAACCTCAAACTACGTGTTGGGCTGGAGCGATCCGTATTGGCTCGATACAAACCTGACACTCGGCCTGCACGCCTTTCACCGCCGGCTTCGGTACGGTTCGCTCGGCTTTTTGCCCGGAGAGACGGCCGCCGAATTCGGCCTGTTCACCCAGCAAAGCACGGGATTTCAGGTCGTGGCGAGCTACCCGTCGACTGCGTTCTCGCGGTTTGGAGTGTCCTACTCTTTTGATACCAACAAGGTTTACGACATCCGAGACGATTTCCGTAGTTTTGCCATCGCCCAGCTCGTTCTTTTGACTACGGGCGGAACGATCGACGAGGCTTTGACCGGGATTCTCCGCAGTCAGCTGACACCCTTTTGGAGATATGACACCCGTGATCGCCTGTTTGGCGCCACTCGCGGTTCGTACCTGACGTTACAAATGCCAATCGCTGGTGGACCTTTGGGAGGCCGCATCAACCTGGGGCATCCCTTCATCGAGTACCAGCGGTTCCAACCCGATCCGCTGACGAAGGGACGGAACACCTGGGCATTCAGGGCACGCGCCCAACACGTTTTCGCCTTCGGCACTCTTCCCGATGGGACCCCCAAGCCGGTACCCTTCCTCGAACGCATCTATTACGGGGGAGAATACAATCTGCGTGGTTTCGACGTGCGCTCGGTTGGTCCGATCGCGATTCACGAGACCATGGCAGTAGACCCGGACGGCAACCCGATACCAGACCCGTCAACCGGAATGCCGATGGTGAACCGCCAGGCGGTCGCTATGGGCGGCGATACCGGCACCGTCCTGACCGCCGAGTATCGTATACCCATAATTGGCCCTCTGCAGCTCACTCCGTTCCTGGATGCTGGAACATCAACAGTCATCCGCAAGAAGGACCTGCGCCTCTCAACCGGGGCCGATGCTAACGCGCTGCTCATAGAGGCAACGAACAACGTGTGGCGGATGTCGACGGGCGTCGAAATCCAGTTCCTCGTGCCCGTCGTGAATCAGCCTTTTCGGGTGATCCTCGCTTACAATCCGCTTCGACTGGACACGACTGCCGAAGTGGCCGGTCAGACGCTTGTTTTCGAAGAGCCGCGAACCAATGTGAAGTTCTCGATCGGTTACTCATTCTGACAAAATAACGCTACAGAAAGGAATGCAGCGTTCTGCCGCACTTCTGGTTGTGTTTACTAACTTACTGGTCAAAAATATCTTATAGTCCATCTTTGCCGTCTCAGGGAGCAGACACGTGTCGAACACTTCATGAAAGATTGTTTCGGCGAGATTCCCAGGAACTGCGGTATAGTAGGGAGCGCGGATTTTGGGCGTGATACCGATGAAGCATGCTTACACCAAGAAGGATCGAGATAAGGCTGTCATCCTGGCGATCGTTCGCCGGTTCGGACCGATTTCCCGCGTCGCCATTCAGTCCATGACACAGTATCGGCCCAGTACCGTATCCGAATACGTTCGGGAGTTGATCGAAGAGGGCCTGGTTTATGAATCCGGACGTTCCGACAACCCGCTCGGACGCAAACGGATCCTGCTAAGAGTCAACGAAGCTCACAGCTTTCTGGTAGCCATGGAGTTTGATGCCGAAACAATTCGGGCGGCGGTTCTTGACCTGCAACCGAAGGTCGTGACCATGCTGACTCGACCGGTTGACCTCGAAGGAGGCGTCGACGGGGTGTTGGATCAGCTCGTGTCCGCCGCGCATCAGGTCATCCACGATTCAGGCAAAGACCCGGCCCGATTGCGGAGCATCGCCTTCGCAGACCCGGGACTGGTTGACCGGCGCCGCGGAGTGTCCGTTATGTGCGCCCTGCTCGATTTCTGGCAGTGTGTGCCTTTGCGCCAGAGATTCGAAGCTGAGTTTGCGGTTCCCTTCCTTCTCGAGGGTAACACCCGGGCCAAAGGAGTGGCCGAGCGCGCCTTGGGCGCCGGCGGCATGGCCGACGATATGGTCTATGTCGATTACAGCACCGGCATTGGGGCGGCGGTATTTTCCGAAGGTCGGATGGTTCGAGGCCACAACGAAAGCGCCGGGGAGTTAGGTCATACGCGAGTGGCGGAGAATGGCCCGGCATGCAAATGCGGGAGTTTTGGCTGTCTGGAGGCGATTGCCGGCGTTCAGGCACTCGGAACGCGCCTGCGACGAGCCGTGGAGGAAGGAAGTAGTTCCAAAGCCATTGCCCTGGCCGGCGGGCTGGAGAAGGTCACGGGCTGGACCGTGCTCGAGGCAGCGCGTCAGGGTGACAAGCTTTCGAGCAGCCTGGTCGAAAACGTGGGGAACCACCTCGGACTCGGGATAGCCAACCTGGTCAATCTCTTCAACCCTGCACTGGTCGTGTTGGGAAAGAATCTTGCGGCCGCTGGCCCAGATCTGCTCCAGCAGATAGAACGGATCGTCCGCCGCCAGGCGCTGCCTTCCGCAACCGAGAAACTGGAGTTCCGCTACGGGACTCTCGGCGATGAAGCCGCCTTGCTCGGCGCCGGCCTCCTGGTCCTGGACGAGATGTTTGCCATTCCCGCCCTGAAGCCGCCGCGGTTCATGGTCGAAAGCGAGGCTAACCTCGTTGTGAATGAATAGCCCTCCAAAGGGTATCACCACGAACCTGAGTACCAAGCCGGGCAGCAGACGGGCACTGTCACCCGTCATCTACGGGTTCGGCGTTGTATTGCCAACACCTGGTTTCACTCTTGAAATCGCTAAATCGTAGTTAATTACATTTTCGCGGTTGATTTCTCCACAAAATTACTAACACTATCGTTACGATTTTCATTGACGCGCTCCTGTCTGGACGCTTATGGTTGTGCCTGTTCAGGGAATGTTACCTGGGGAGTCATACATGAATCCGAAGCGTCATCCTAATCCTGGTTTTTGGGTACACGGCTGCGATTGGTATTGGCGGTGTTTTCCGGCCGCAGCAGGTGCGATCCGGAACAAGAATCTTCCCTCTGGCCGGGACCTGCGTGGCAGTGCCGACCAAAGCGCATGCCAAAGACTGGAGCCAGGTCCGGTTGCTTTCCGCTCATCTGGTTGACCGATGGCAAGTCGCCCTGCTGCTCGTCGGAGTAGCCATTCTCCCGTTGAGCTGGGGGGCGACTCCTCCGGACGCGAGAAGCCAAACTGATTAATCAAGCGGTGCAGCCGGCGGCCCGGAGGCCTATGTGCTTCAGGCAGGCGCCAGGCTTGTCCTAAGTGGCCGGTGGACGCCAAGCCGTGTGGCTGCCGCAAATCAGTGGTACCAAGAAGAAGACTCCCCGGAACGGCCCAGGCAAAAGGCGCCGACACTCCGGGGACAGAGGTTTGTTGAAAGCGGAGACGGACTGCCTGAGATCAGAAGAAAACTAGGACGCTCAGGACAATCCGCCGGATGATTATGAAGACTTCATGGACAAAGAAAGAGCACGATAAGGCGGTTCTCCTTGCCGCCGTGCGACAGTTCGGTCCCCTTTCGCGGGTTGGGTTACACCGTTTGACGCGGTGGCGGCCCAGCACTATCTCCACCCTTGTTCGCGAACTCTTGAACGAGGGAAAACTGAGAGAAGCAGGAACTTCAAACAACCCCTTGGGCCGTAAGCAGATTCTTCTCACCATTAACGAATGCTATGGATTTATCGCCGCCGTCGAACTCGACTCTGAACGCGTCATAGCGGCGGCCATGGACTTGACCCCAACGATTCTCGACATCGTCTCTCAGCCGGCCTGTGTGGACGCAGGCATCGATGGACTGATTGAACAAGTGATCCACTGCGCCAGCCAGGTCATCGAGCGGCAAAAAAAAACCGGCCGAAAACTGCTCGGAATCGGGTTCGCCGATACAGGATTGATTGATAGCCACAGCGGCGTCTCGGTGACCTCTTCGCTGACCGAATTCTGGCAAAACGTCCCGCTTAAAAAGCTCTTTGAAGAGAAATTCCAAGTCGAGTTTCTGCTGGAGAGCAACACGCGGGCCAAAACCGTGGCCGAACGGATCCTGGGAGCCGGCGAGATGGCCGATGACATGGTCTATATCGATTACGGCGTAGGAATCGGCGCGGGGATCTTCGCCGGGGGCCGTTTGCTCCGCGGGGCAACAGAAACAGCGGGTGAAATTGGCCACACTCAAGTCATGGAAAACGGGCCTTCCTGCAAATGCGGGAGCTTCGGCTGCCTGGAGGCGCTTGCCAGTTCAGCTGCGATCGCGGCGCGGGCTCGGAAAGCGATTCGCGAAGGGAGCTTCTCGAAAGCTCTTGCCCTATCAGGCGACATTGACAGCATTTGCGGATGGACCGTCTTGGAAGCAGCAAGAGCAGGCGACAAGCTTTGCACCTCGCTGCTCGAAGACGCGGAAAGCCATCTCGGTCTGGCCATCGCGAACCTGGTCAATCTTTTCAACCCGCAGGTCGTTGTTCTGAGTAAGCGCCTTGAACTGGCCGGGGACGGCCTGGCTGACCGCATCGCTCGGATAGTCAGACGTCAAGCACTTCCGCACGCAACCATGAATCTAGCTTTCCGAATGGGTAAGCTGGGAGACGAAGCAGGTGTGCTGGGGGCCGGGCTGCTTGTACTGGAGAAGCTCTACCAGATCCCGGCGATCAGGCCACCTCGCTTTCTTAAACCAGATTTCAGGGGAGCGGCACTGGCACGAGCCTCTGAAGTTTTGTAACCGCATTTTCCTAGTGAGGGAAGTATGAAAAAGACTCGATGGGGTGTCATTGGCGCCGGGGGAATTGCCGATCGTCGCACGATCCCCGCCTTGCTTGAAGCCGAAAACTGTGAACTTACAGCCTTAATGAATCTCTCGCGGGTCGATTCACTGAGCCGCAAATATGGAGTCCCATGTTACTCCGATGAAGCGCAACTGCTGGCTCACCCTGGTCTGGATATTGTCTATATCGCGACTCCCGTCTTTCTGCACCTGAACCAGATCAAGGCAGCTGCTCAAGCGGGCAAGGCTATTCTTGTCGAGAAGCCGCTGTGTCTGAACTCCGACGAGGCGAGGCAGGCGGTCGAGATCTGCGAGAAAGCAGGCGTGCTGCTCCAGGAAGGTTTCATGATGCGGCTTCACGGCGCCCACCAGCGCATGCTCGAAATGATCCAATCGGAGGCAATCGGGAAGCCGGTGTATGCTCGCGCCCAACTGTCGTGCTGGTATCCCAGGATCGAAGGCGCGTGGCGACAGAACCCTTCCACCGGCGGGGGCGGCGCACTTATCGACATGGCCACTCACCTTTACGACCTGCTCGAAATGTTGATCGGGAGGATCCGACGGGTCAGTGCCTTCGTCAGCACTCAAGTCCAAGACTACCCGGTTGACGACAGCGCAACCACAATGCTCGAGTTCGACAACGGTTGCCATGCCACTGTAGACACCTTCTTCTGCCTTCCCGACGCCGCGTCGCGTACTCGTCTGGAAGTGTACGGCGATCGGGGTGCAATTCTCTCAGAAGGAACCATTGGACAAGGGAGCACGGGGAAGCTTGAGGTCTATTGCGAGCAGGAGGCGAAGGGTTACGAAGCCGGACAATTGAAAGACGTAGACTCAAGCTTCAGAGACGTGACCTTTGAGGCGGTAAATCCTTATACCAGGGAATGCGAACTGCTGGCCGAAGCCGTGCTGGAAGGCGCCAAGGAGGTCAAAGTCAACGACGCGCGCCAGGGAGTTCACATTCTGGAGGTGGCAGAAGCCGCCTACCGATCAGCACGCGAAGGTCGAGTCGTCGAGGTGCCCTGACCGCCCTCACATCATCCGTGTCATCCGCGCAATCCGTGCTATCCGCGGTAACGGACAAACGCGGATTACGCGGATGACAGGCGGGCGACTACTGCATTTCCAGCGTCATAACGGCGCCGCCCATACCAGGCAGGACGCTGCTCGTCTTCACGGGTTTTCGGCCCTCTTTGCTGACCCAGATAGTGGTTTTTTCCGGCCCGCCGTCTGCCGAGGAAACCTCCAGGCGGTAGGCGTCAAAGGTCCCGGCAGGCACGGTGATTTCCTCCGACCCGGAGACCGTCAGCCGCAACAATTTGACTTTTTGCTGCTGAAGATCGAAGTTGCGGTAGGTAGTGGAATAACCTTCGGCCAGCGGCAAGGCTGCAATCACGAACTGAAACCCGGCTCCGTCCGCAAACAACGCTCCCCCGACATCCGCATCGATAGGCTGCTCCTGGCCGTTGCCCATGTTCATTTTGCCTTGGACCCGGTTGTCTCGAAAGGCGGTTTCGATCGTGACCGGACCTTGCTTGACTGCGCGCTTTAACAGAGTGAGGTCGTTTTTATCAAGCACGCTGGCATCACTCATTTCAACCATCGGCAGGGTGATCAGATCACTTACGGCCCAGCCCTCTTCGGTTTCTCTGATGTCTGTCTTGAGTTTCACCTCCATTTTCCGCTCGCCCAACTGGATCTGCCCCAGGTAATTAAAAGCGCCAATCGGCAGCGTCGCGGCGGCCTT
>DAOTAI010000206.1:0-8794 GCA_035593865.1 Acidobacteriota bacterium | reverse complement strand
ACCTGGGTTAAAGCCTTCACGTGTCCCTATAAACGTGTCGGTCCTGACGGACCTCTAGTCAGAAGAAAAAGTCGAAACGGTCGACGTTGGGGACGCTGGCCAGGCATGAGGGCCGGGACCGATCCTGTCCCGCTTTTTGAAAATATCTATTTTGTGAATCCCCATAAGGGCGACGAAAAGGCGCAACGAGTTGATTCAACGTTCGCTTCCCTTCACTCAGTCTCCGCTGCCGTCGAAAGCATTAACCTGAGCAGTTCCTCGCCACGGAGTACGTTAATGTTATGAAGAGTGCCGGAAGGTACCTCCGGCTGGGTCAATTCGGTGATAAGGTCATGCCGGTTGGTTATCGCTTTTCCGTCACATCCAAACAGGATGTCTCCTCGCTGGAAACCGGCGTGAAATGCCGGAGTCGCGGGCTTGACATCAGCAACCAGGATCCCGTCCGCTTCCCAGGATGGATCAACAACCAGACCAAGAAGCGTTGAACCAGCTGCCGCGCCAAGAAGAGCCGTATTGGTATCGGTTTCCACGAAAGTCACCGGCTGATCTTCTCGCACCAGATACCGAAGGAGCGACTCCACGAGTCGGAGGACTTCTCCCGTTCGAACCCGATCGATTTTCTCCACATCATCCGACGGCTGGTGATAGTCAGCATGAAGGCCCGTGAAGAAGAAGAGGACGGGAATTCTCTCCCCGGAAAAGGAGAGATGATCGCTGGGCGCCTGGGGAGTCTCGGCGTAACTAAGGTTCAAAAGAGTCTTTTCCTTCAGGCGATTCAACAAATCCCGAAACTCGACAGCAGTACCCACTCCGCCAACAAAAAGGGTGCCGTCGCTCCTCCCGATCATATCCATATTGATCATGGCGCGGATTGTGTCGAGCGGAATCGTCGGACGCGCCACAAAAGCACTGGAGCCAAGCAAACCCAGTTCTTCGGCGGCAAAGGCAATGAAAACCAATCCAATCTCAGGCTTCTCTCCGGAAAATAAGGAAGCAAGATGGAGCAAACCCGCTGTACCAGAGGCGTTGTCGTCGGCGCCATTGTGGACCTGGCCAATATTCTCCGGCGACAAAGCTTTTCGTTGTCCAAGGCCGAGGTGATCATAATGCGCGCCGATAACCACGTAGCGGTCGGTTGTTCCGTGTACGACGCCAACGACATTGCGAAGAGTCCTGTACCGCTCGATCGCTTCCACTCTCAGAGAGATCGTGACGTCTGGAATGTCAAAAGGCACTAGAGAGAGATTCCGGGCGGCCCGATTGATCTCTTGCCGTCGGAAAGGTCCCGCCCGCAACAGTTTCGCTGCCCATTCCTCGTTTAACTTGACCGTGGGGATGCCTAACGCTTCCACCTGTACATCCTGATCCCAGGCTCTCTCGCGTCCGCAGCCGGGATCGGGAAGAACCAGTAATCCCACAGCGCCGTGCCTTTTCGCATTGAAGGCCTTATAGGTCAGCGTGAACCATGGAGAAGAGTCAGTCCCGCTGAACCGGCTTGATTCGAGCTGCTCCTCGGGCTCATGCTGGAAAACAGCAACAACCTTCCCCTGGACATCGAGACCAGCGTAGTCGTCGTATCCCAGTTCTGGCGCAGTGATGCCAAAACCGGCAAACGCCAGGGGAGCCAAAGCGGGCACGGGGCCGGAAAAGAGAGCGACATAGTCAGACTGGTGCTTCATATGGTGAGTCTCACCGTCCAGGCTAATGACAAGACTCGTAGTGGGACCTACCTCAACGCTGGTTCGCGCTTCAAACTCGTGGAAATAGGTGTCGTTGTCTCCCCCTGGCGCCAGGCCATAACGTTCGAACCAGTAAGCGATGTAATCTGCCGCCAGGTCAATTTCAGGTCTGTCATTTCCTCTTCCCCTCATCTCATCTGAGGCGAGGTGCGAGAGATGTTGAGAGAACTCGTCTCCGTCACCCGGCCACTGGGCCGGCACGGCCGGTGTAACGCAGAAAAGCGCTACAATCAGCGATAGGGCTACGAATTGTCTTGGCCCCAACGTTCGGTTCATTCGGAGCAACTTTTCTCAATTGCGGCACTGAGTTCTTCCAGTGAGAGACTCAGAACCGGTATCGAACAGGTCTGGTAAGCCGAGAGCGTAACCACACCTGGGCTCGGATTAAGAAAGTAACGTTCGATTTCCTTGTTTAGAAGAGCCGAGATCCGTTCGCACGCATCCAGATACCCCTCGAACCCCTTTTGTCCTTGCCCTTCGGCGTCGATGTTGACTTCAAACGAACCCTTGTTGTCTTCCTTGAAGAAGTTACGAAAAACCTTACGCAGACCCCTTGCGCAGTCCTTGATTCGCCTGGCTGCGGAACGAAGTTGGGACGGCTTGGGAGATCCAACCTCGGTCAAACGGCGTGCATCTTCCAGTGCCTTATCAAGTTTGGCGTTAAGCTGAAAGACTTCCGACATCCGTTCCAGCACTCTTTTTGGTTTCGGCATCGCAATAAACCGATCAATGTCTAGTGCGTTGAAGTAAAGGTGTCTGTAGTTCAAGCGAATGAGCTGTTCACATTCGAGGGTGGAAATGCCTGTGCGCTGTTGCTGGACCGCCTTGACAACCTCGCTGACATCGGCCTCCTCCCAGAACTTGTCTTTCCCATCCCAGGCATAACTCGGCAGCTGTATCGCTGCGAACTGAACGAGGAGCAACAAAAACACGGCCACGTTGTGTTGGCCCTTAAATGCAGCCGGCCTGCTCGACTTGGTCATATTGTCGCCCTGATTGTTAAGTTCTTAAAGACGCCGGGCCTCGCAACCCTCCAGAACGGTAGGCGGGCCGCCTTTTGGCCCGTAACGTACCGGATGATAACATAGCCTGCAAGAGTAGCGGCATGGCTGATTTGATCACAGCGATAAAGTTTCGCAACCTGGATGAGGCACGATCCGCTCTGAAGGAAATTGGGCACGATCAGCCGGATGACCTCTTCAGCGACGATGGGGCAGAACCTCAAGGACTATTGGCCGTGATCCCGGAGGACAGGATCGGGGAGGAGCTTTTCTACAAACTCTTCGATCAGAAGAGAGGAACGGCTGTGAGGGTTGAGAAAATCTCCTATTCAGGTTATGGTCCCCCGGCCGAGGAACACGATTACATGGGTTTCGTGAGCGAGCAGGTCGCGTATGTCCTGGAAGGTTGCCGGCTCCCTATCGAGATTTCCGACTGCCCGCAAGGAGCGGTCGATATTCACCATCTGGAAGCCCTGGTCCTGGACCAGGTGCACGGGCTGAATCGGGAGGATCTTCAAAAGCGACTGGATCTGCCCGAGGACTGGGACTTCGAGGATTTGTTCGAGCTAATCTGCGACCGCGAGTTAACAGCCCAGGAAATAGACCGGCTAATCCACCAGGGAATTCAATGAATGCCAGTGGTCAGCTCTCTGCTTTACTCTGACCTGCTGATCAGGGCGCCTTTCTGCAGCCTTGTCACGGTTTTATCCCGCCTGTATAATGACCGCTTCACCTGAGCCAAGAGCACGCAATCATCTGATTGTCGTAATCCTAAAGCCGGTAAGTGATAAGAAGGAGGATAGTTTCATGTCGTACAAATGGGTGTACTTATTTGAGGAGCTGGACGAAGCGGAGAAGAAAGTCGGCCCTGGCAGCTGGGATCGGGTTAAGGCGCTGCTTGGAGGAAAGGGCGCTAACCTGGCCGAGATGACCCGACTGGGTGTCCCCGTTCCGCCCGGTTTCACCGTTACCACTGAAGCCTGCAACGCATACCAGAAGGCGGGCGGGACCTTCCCGGAAGGCATGTGGGACCAGGAACTGGCCGCTATGAAACAGGTTGAGGCCAAGACCGGGAAGAAGTTCGGCGATCCGAGCAATCCGCTCCTCGTTTCTTGTCGCTCTGGCGCCAAGTTTTCCATGCCCGGCATGATGGACACGGTCCTGAACATCGGCCTGAATGAGGATACCGTGCAAGGCATGATCAAACTGACGGGTGACGAGCGGTTCGTGTACGACTCCTATCGTCGCCTGATCCAGATGTTTGGAAGCGTGGTTCTCGGCATTCCGGACGAGCCGTTTGAGGATGCGCTGGACGAGCACAAGAAGAACCGCGGAGTAACCTCCGATACCGACTTGACGGCGGAAGACTGGAAGGAACTCGTCACCGTTTTCAAGAAAATCGTCAAAGAAAACAAGGGATTCGATTTTCCCCAGGATCCCTATGAGCAACTGCGCCTGGCAACTGAAGCCGTTTTCAAGAGCTGGAACGGCAAACGCGCAGTCGATTACCGCAACGCCGCTGGAATACCGCACGATCTGGGAACCGCCGTCAACATTCAGACGATGGTTTTCGGGAACATGGGATGGGATTCCGGCACCGGAGTAACCTTCACCCGCAATCCCGCGACCGGTGAGAAGGGCCTTTACGGCGACTACCTGCTGAACGCCCAGGGCGAGGATGTCGTCGCCGGCATCCGTAATACCAAGAAGATCGCCGAATTGCAGAACGACCTGCCTGACGCCTTCGCGCAATTCGTGGACATCTGCAAGAAGCTCGAACTGCATTATAAGGAGATGCAGGACGTTGAGTTTACGATCGAACGGGGTCGCCTCTGGATGCTCCAAACCCGTGACGGGAAAAGGACCGCAAAGGCCGCCGTTAAGATCGCAGTCGACATGGCGAATGAAGGTCTGATCTCAAGGAAAGACGCGGTTATGAGAGTCAAACCCAGCGATGTTGATGCCCTGTTGCACCCCGGGTTTGATGCCGACGCGAAGAAAGCAGCCGCCAAGGAAGGACGTCTGCTGGCCAAGGGAGTGAACGCATCGCCAGGAGCCGCAGTCGGTATCGTGGCTTTCGACGCTGACACCGCCGAGGAGTGGGGCAAGTCGGGTAAAGCGGTCATCATGGTCAGGCCTTTCACCAAACCTGACGACGTCCACGGAATGTTGGCGGCCAAGGGCATTCTGACGAGTGAAGGCGGCGCTACAAGCCACGCGGCGGTGGTCGCGCGGCAGTTTGGTGTCCCTTGCGTCGTCGGGGCCAGTGAAGTGAAGATCGATCTGAAGACTCGGCAATTCACGGCTGGCGGCATTGTCATTAAGGAAGGCGACTGGATTTCAATCGACGGCCAGACCGGCGAGGCTTTTGCCGGACAGATCCCGACTGTTCACCCGAAATTCGAAGAACAGACCGATCTTATCAGCCTCCTCTGCTGGGCTGACGAGTTCCGACGCCTGCAGGTCTGGGCAAATGCAGACTACCCGGAAGACGCAAAACGCGCTCGTACTTTTGGCGCCCAGGGCATCGGACTCTGCCGTACCGAACATATGTTCTTTGAAGAAGCTCGACTCCCGATCGTTCAGCGGATGATCCTGGCTAAGAACGAGGCGGAACGCGAGCAGGCCCTCTCCGAGTTGTTGCCTTTCCAGCGGGGCGACTTCGAGGGAATCTTCAGGGCCATGGACGGACTACCCGTTATTATCCGCCTGATCGACCCTCCGTTGCATGAGTTCCTGCCCAGCGAACAGGATCTCCTCGAGAAGGTCATCGAAAAACGTGTTAAGGGCATAACCGAGGGGCTGGCAGAAGAGGAGGCCCTGCTGCAGACTGTCCGAAGCATGCACGAGAGCAACCCGATGATGGGATTGCGAGGTGTCCGCCTGAGTATCGTGATGCCTGGAATCGTCAAAATGCAGGTTCGTGCGATTTTCGAAGCAGCCTGCAACGTGGCCAAGGAGGGGGTCCAGGTGAAGCCCGAGGTTATGATTCCGCTGACTGGGCACGTTAACGAGCTCAAACTCATTCAGCCCCAGCTCGAAGAGGTCGCCAAGGCCGTAATGGCAGAGAAGGGTGTAACGATCGAGTATAAGTTCGGGACCATGATCGAGATCCCGCGGGCTGCTGTTACGGCTGACGAGATTGCGACACTGGCCGAGTTCTTCTCCTTCGGAACCAATGACCTGACTCAGATGACCTTCGGCTATTCGCGCGATGATGCTGAAGCTCGGTTCTTGCTCGATTATGTCGAAAAGGGAATCCTTACGACGAATCCCTTCCAGACGATTGATCGCGAAGGCGTGGGTCAGCTGATGAAGATCGCGGTGGAGAAAGGGCGAAAAACCCGCCCCGACCTCGAGGTCGGAATCTGCGGAGAGCATGGCGGAGACCCGGCATCCATCGAGTTCTGCCACCTGATCAACCAGAATTACGTCAGCTGCTCACCGTTCCGTGTCCCGGTTGCACGCCTGGCAGCAGCGCAAGCGGCCATCAAGAACAGTTAACGAAAAGTTAACAAGCTGACGGATCAAAGGCCAACGAATCGAAGCATTCGTTGGCCTTTTTTTGTTTTCATCCGCGCAATCCGCGTGATCCGTTTTATCCGCGGGCCGCAGATCGCGCGAGCTAAATCCCAGCAAGCGCCTCAAGGGCCTTGGCGAGTGCCTGGGTCCCTTCCCGCCCAAGGCCCTGTATTTGAACCGACTTGAAGAGTTGCTGAACCAAGGCAGTGGCCGGCAGTGGAGTCGGGTTGGCGGTTGCAGTTTCAAGGACCAGTCGCAGGTCCTTCTGCATCAAGTCGACCATGAATCCCGGCTGAAAGTCTCGTTTGGCTACCTTCGGTCCGAGATTTACCAACTGCCAACTGGATGCCGCTCCACCGCTGACAGCGTCAATCATGGTTAATGGGTCCAGCCCATTCTTGCGGGCAAATACAAGTGCCTCGCAAACGGCTAGAAGATTGACGGATACCAGGATCTGATTGCAGAGCTTGGTCAACTGCCCGCTCCCGACCGGTCCACAGTAAGTGATTGTGTTCCCCATCACTTCTAAGATCGGCAGGACTCGTTCGAAAGCAGCGCGGTCGCCTCCAACCATGATTGCCAGGGTGGCATGGCGAGCTCCGACATCTCCACCTGACACCGGTGCATCGAGAAGATCACAGCCTTTTTCCCGAAGCTTCTGCTGCAAACGCCTTTCTAGCTCTGGAGAAACAGTGCTCATGTCCACTACCAGGGAGCCGGGCTTGATTCCTTCAAGGATACCTTGCGGGCCGGCAACAACCTGTTCGACATCCGGAGTGTCTGAAACCATTGTAATCGTGACATCAGAGGCGGTGCCGACCTCTTGTGGAGAATCCACGACAACCGCCCCCTCCCGACCAAGCTCTTCCGCTTTCGCTCTTGTTCGATTGAAGACGGTCAGAGGAAAACCAGCCCGTAACAGGTGCCCCGCCATGGGCCTTCCCATTATCCCGAGTCCCACAAAACCAACCCTGATCTTCTCCATGAAATTGCACTCCTCCTTCTTTTCTTAATGATCTTAATGATGGCAAATCACGATTGTCCCTTCCCACCACCCTTCTCTTCACTACTTGGCCTAGCCTACACCGGCAGCATACAATCGTCAGAGGAGAAAACAAATGAGCGGACGAACTCTTCTGCTGGTGATCCTTGGAGTTGTCGTGATGATCCTGATCATGATCGCCGCAGGGATTTTCTTTTTCTGGGCTCTGCAGCAGCCTGCCCCGGTAGCCGACAATTCCGTTCTCGAAGTGATCGTATCAGGCAACGTGCCCGAAGTGCCGCCGGCTAATCCGCTGCTGCAGTTGCTGCAACCAGAGGGCGCTGATCTGTTCTCGCTGCACCAGGCTTTCGACTATGCTGCCAGAGACGAAAGGATAAAGGCCGTCTACCTGGAAATCCAGCCCCTGGCCATGGGGTTTGCCGAGATCGAGGAATTACGCGATGCCATCAGGCATTTCAGAGAGTCGAAGAAGCCGGTGCACTGTTTTATGGCGCTTGATCTGCCGGGAGAAGCCGAGATGTACCTGGCCTCGGCATGCGACTCGATTACTTTAAACCCGGGCGCCGGGCTTCTGGTTAACGGTTTGCTGGCCGAAGTCAGCTTCTATAAGGGTACGCTGGAGAAACTTCGCATAAAGCCTGAGTTCATCGAATTCAAGGAGTACAAGAATCCCGGGACCTATACACGGGAGCGCATGACTCCCGAATACCGGGGAATGCTCGAGTCAATCGTTCGGGACTTGGAGGAACGATTTGTTACGACGGTGGCCTCCGACCGAAAGATTGACCCGGATCGGCTGCGCCAGCTCATGGCACAAGGCATTATCAGGGATGATGAAGCGCTTCGTGAGAAGCTGGTCGACCGGCTGGGTTACAAGCACGACGTGCGTGACAGCCTGAAGTTCGCCAAAGAGGGCCAGGAGAAGGCCTACAAGGGCTTAAACGTGGAGAAATATCGGAATGCGGCTGCAGATCGCTACGGCGTCAGGAGGGGAACCAGGGTCGCTTTCGTTGCCGCCGAAGGGATCATCACTTCGGGCAGCTCGGAGGAACTTAGCGGAATTGTAGGTGGAAACACCCTGGCAGCGCTTCTCGGGCGCTTGAGAGAAGACAAATCTGTCAAGGGCGTCATCCTTCGTGTAAACAGTCCGGGAGGATCGGTGGTCGGATCGGAGATGATTTGGGAAGAGGTCAGACTGCTCGAGAAGCAGGGCAAGCCGGTCATTGTGTCAATGTCGGGAGTCGCTGCATCCGGCGGCTACTATATTTCGATGAACGCCGGAAAAATCGTGACACAGCCCTCGACCATTACCGGATCTATTGGAGTCATCTTCGGCAAGTTCGACCTCAGCGGATTCCATGATTGGATTGGAGTAAATGTTGAGCAAGTGAAGATCTCCCCGAATGCCGATATTTTCTCACTGAACGATTCCCTTTCCGCGGAACAGAGAAGTCAGGTCGAAGCCTGGATGGCGGATGTCTACGAGACGTTTGTCGACAAGGTAGCCAAATCGCGCGAGATGCCGTTTG
>DAOTAI010000205.1:2878-8834 GCA_035593865.1 Acidobacteriota bacterium | reverse complement strand
GCCGGCCGGCTGATCATGGCCGAATAGATCCTTCCCCCCACCCTCTCGGCCCCCGACTTTGGGAAAAAGAGGACAAATCATGAGCCCAAAACAAAAACAAGCAGTCCTCTATGCCCGCTTCAGCCCGCGTAGGAACGCGGCGGAATGCGAGAGCGTGGAGACACAATTGGATCGCGCGCGGCAGTACTGTGCCGCGGCGAATATGGAAATTCTCGGTGAATATGCGGATCGGGGACTCAGTGGTGCCCGAGCCGATAACCGGCCTGGGTTAGCGGATGCGCTGGATCACGTATGCCGCGAGAAGGCTTGCTTAGTGGTGTACAGCCTCTCGCGGTTGGCCCGCAATACCCGCGATGCCATTGAAATTGCGGAGCGGTTAAACCGGGCAGGCGCCGATCTGGCGAGCCTGCACGAAAAGATTGACACAACCAGCGCCATGGGCAGGTTTGTATTCAAACTGATGTCGGCGCTCGCGGAATTGGAGAGAGAACAAATCAGCGAGCGCACCTCCGATGCCATGCTGCGGCATCAGGCCAACGGACGGCGTATGAGCGACCGCACGCCCTACGGCTGGATCCGCAATCCGCGGAATCCTGCCCTCCTCATCATCGATGAGGATGAACAGGCGCTCATCCAGCATATCATGGCCGAGCACCGACACGGCGTCTCCCTGCGCCAAATTGCCCGGGATCTGATGGCCGCGGGAATCTCCTTCCGCGGGGGACCGTGGCATCACACCACCCTGCGCCGGATTATCGCGCGGGAAAAAGGCCAGAAAGTGGCCTAGAATCCATTTTTTTTGTAAAAGAGTATCAGAGCCCGTCCATGCCCGCGATCGTTCAACCTGGGGCACGGACGGGCTTCTCTTATGCGGTAATCAGGGATTAGCGCATCTTTTTGCGGTTTTTGGCCCTTTCCGCCGCGTCGTACCGGTTGTGATGAAGTTGACAAGCGGCGAGCAGGTTATCCTCCGCATTGTTTGTCGGATCATGGTCCAGGTGCATTACGGTCAAGACAACCTTCGATCCGGTAATGGGGTGAGGCTGTCCGTTCACTGCCTTGCACCGTTCGCCATCCTCTATCCATTCGCACCGCCCACTCGCACGATCATTACGAATGCGCGATGAAATCGCGGACCAATCGGACGGGTACAAGGCTTTCTTCTCAGGTCGAATAGGCATCATCCCTGCTCCCTTGCGTCTCCCGCGATGATCCCGCGTTCCTCAAACTGCAACGTCCCTCCGTTGAACCAGAATCCGATTTCCATATCCTGCCCCCGGCCATTCCGGGTCTTAGACAGTTTCACCCGCCGATTGATGGATTGCACAACGTACTCGTTGTCGGCTATCGGCACTACGATGAGCTTGGGCTTGGGCTCCTTCACGATCCAGATGACAGTCTGACTCAGCCTTTGGTACGCGGCACCCCCCGCCATGTCGTCCAGCAGGTATTTCCGCATCCCCGGTTTGGGATGCGCCACCAACACAATCGAGCAGCCGTGCGTAGTCACTGTCCGCGAGATGGACCGGATGAATTCCAGATCGTCTTTCCAGGGCTGTTCTGACCGCGTTGCCACGCTGATGGGATCGAGGCAAATCACGCGGTTGCCTTCTTGGGCCTGTTTCTCGGACCACTTGGCGAGGTCGGCCAGGGTCTCTGTAAAACTGCTGGAAGTGTGGATGGCGCCTCGCATTCGCATCAGCCCCTCGCGGTGCCGATCAAACGCATCTTTGACCAAGGCGGCGTTGTCTCTCATCCACGTATCATCCAACAGTTTGGAATTACCCGCCATTTGGGCCAGTACCCGTTGCAAGTGCCACTGGTGCTCTTCCTCCAACTCGAATACACAGGCCGGAATGCCAAGGTTTTTCCAATGCTGGAGGCATTGGAGGAGAAAGAACGATTTGCCTGATCCGGGCGATCCGCAGAGGATCGTCACGGTCCCCGGCAACAGGGCTTGCGTCAGCGACGTCAGGACCGGCCATTTGAACGGCACGACGGCGCGTTTCCCCTCCGCGATGTCCCGCAAGCGCCTGTCAAAGTCTTCGAGACCGTCACATTGTTCACACTTGGACAGCGCTACTTTCAGACCCTCACACTTGTCGATCCCCCCCTTGAACTTTTGCAGGAAATCGTAGGCATCTCCCTTCGGCGGCAGATCGAGAGCTGCGGGATTGATCCAATACAGCCCCCGCAGGCCGCCAGGAATGGCCTGTAAGCGACGTTTAACGTCCCGCCCGTGGTCCAGACCCTTTTCGTCAAAATCGGGCCAAATAAACACCTTCTTGCCTGTCAGCGGGGTCCAATCGGCGTATTCTGCCTTCCCGGCACCGCAAGGTGCAGTTGTGGCAGCTGCGCCCCAATCCTCGGGCATCGTCTCGTTGAGGGCGTCGGCGCATTTCTCGCCCTCGACCACGATGACGTTCAGGGCCTGCTTGACCTGGGGCAAACGGTACAACGGCCAGGGCTTGGAAGGGGCGCCCCAGATGTACTCTTCACCACCGGGGGCAGGGTGAAGCTGCAAGAACCGTTTCCCTCCCGGTTCGTCCAACCGCAGTACCACCATGAGAGGGCTTTGGGATTCGCTGTAGTACCAGTACCACTTGGCCTCGGGGTACATCTGCCTGAGTTGACCCAGCCCGATGCGGCGCTCTTCCTTGGGCAGTTGCGACGCCTCCGGCTTGCCGGGGGAAGGGAAAGCCTTCTTCCCTGTCCGGGCCTGCCGCACGTCGTACACATCGCCCTTAAATCCACACCCGTGGCAGTAGTAGTACCACGAGCCATCCTGCTTCTGGTAGATGCTGCCCGAGGGCTTGTGATCGTTGTGGAACGGGCAGACCACGGAGCAGCCCTTGATGATCGCCCCGGACGCCCGCAACTCCTCGACCAGGGGATTGGATTGATATTTTTCACTCAGGGTTTGAGTATTCATGTTTGATCCTTTCGACTTCGGCATTGATCCAGGCGACTTCCTCGGGAGTAGGCACACGCCGTGGAGCGCTGTTGGCTAGATCAATCTCAGACATTGCGTCTGGCTCTTGGGTTCTGGGCTTGTCTAAGGCTCTAAAGCTGGAGCCTTGGTACGGGGTATGCCATTCCTCACGGTCTGTTTCCCAACGCCGTTGGTTGAACCACGTTGTGGCGTGAGGAATCAAATGCCGCGGCGCCGTCTGGACGTAGGCGCTTGCGGCATACTCCTGGGTTAGGGAAAGCAACTCCTCCGGGGAGATGAAATGCAGGGCCTTGCGGATCGCGGTCAGCGACTTTTCCCTCCCCCCGGCTTTGCGTGGATAGATGGCGTAAATTTGTTCCGCGACATGCTCCAGCTTTGGGGTCAGCTTTTCTCTTTTATTCTCTCTTCTTTTCTCCCCGTCACCGGGGGGGTCACTTTCCCCCGTTACAGAAACGTTACAGTGACGCTTTTTGAGAGCGTTCCGGTGACGCCATCTCCGAGTGCGGAGAGTTGATTTGCTATATTGTCTCCTATACCAATTAACTATGCTTATTTTAATGACTTGGCTATCTTCGCTTAATATCTTTATTAACCCCAAATGCTCGAACTCCGCCAGCATGGATTGAATCTTTTCGAGTGAAAATTGGAATGTCAGCTTTATATTCAGCTTTGGTATCAGCATTATATGCAGCTTTGAATCAGCTTTGGGGTCAGCTTTTCCGTTTTCGCGTGTCACAGTGACGTCACTGTGACGCTCTATCAAAGCGTTGCAGTGACGCTCTATCAAAGCGTTGCAGTGACGCTCTTTTTCGTCGTGAACTTCCTGCTCTTTGGCATACGCCAACAGGTAAATCCAAAATCGGAATTGAGGATGAGAGAGACGGTGCATTCGCTCATCGCTGATAATGTCAGTCCATAGCTTGAACCATGGCATGATTCACCTCGCCGGGAGTATCTGGTAAATCAATTCGTTAATCGCCCTGGTCCGGGCCACATAGTCCAGGTTATGTTCCTGCTGGATAATCGCTGCGATTCCCGTCTTTACCGCCATGATGTGGGGAACCAGTTCCGGACCCAGGTACACCACGCGGTGGGCTTCCAATCCCTTGGCACGGTGGATGGACGAGAACGATACCTCCCTCCGGTTCTCGGTGTCGTCGAAGATGCGCAGGATCTTCTCCTCGATCTCCTTCACGCTCCGGGCGGCCAGAGCGAATTGGAAGATCGTGTCCGCCAAATCCTGATAGTACGACGCCACCCCGGGACGGCCTTCGTTGAGAGCCTTCTCGACCTGAGTGTCTCGCCAGTGATCCATCTGCCGCTTGAATACCTCGATCTCGTGGTCGTCGATCTTCTCCGCTTCGCAGACGTCCTTGATGATCCGTACTAACCGCTTCCCAATGTCGGCGCCCTTGATCGTGGCCTTCATGCCATGCCGGATCAGTTCGAGGCACGGGCTAACCAACGGCGCGTTTGTCCGGCAAATGACTAAATCCCCCGGCATCAGGCTGAAGATGGTATGGTTGTACTCCTCGGGCCCGCGCCGGATCACGATGCCGCTATGCTGCCCCTCGGGGGATTGAATCACTTGGCAGCCCACCACGCGCTGCGCTTCGGACACGACGCTGGAACCGCACCGGTAGCAGTACGACAGGGGCAATTCTAAACAATGGAATCTTTCTTTGATGGTGTCCATCGACATGTGGTCAGCCCCGCGGAATCCGTAGATGGCTTGAAAACGGTCTCCCACGGCGATCAGGCGCCCGTCCGGCTTCATGAGCCGCGAGACGAGGTGTATCTGCTGAGCGTTGAGATCCTGCGCCTCATCCACCAATACCAGATCGTATTGCTGAATCCGGTATCCATGAGCAAGGGGATGATCCAGCATGTCATCAAAGTCAATCGTTTGCCGGTCTTGGCGCTTGGCCACCAGAATGGCCGGAAGGGCCATCAAAGTTGGCTCTGAGCATTCCAGATCGTAATTGGCGGCCAGGTCCTTGACCGACTCGGAATCCATGGGATCGACCTGAGCCGCCAGAACCAGGGACAACAGCCGCGGAATCTCCGTCCGCAGCGTCCAGGCATAGTCGTCTGGAATCCCGTGCCGTTCGATGAAGTCTAGGAGGATGTGTTCCAGTTTCTTGTACTCAACTTGGACCCTGCCCAGGGCCTGACGGCAGGCCGTCAGGCCGACACTGTGCAGCGTCTTGGCCTCCACATGCGGCGGGAGTTTTTTGGCGAATTCCTGCTGGATCGACTTGTTGAAGCACACCGCGATCGTGCTGACACTCGGGGGCGCCACCGAGCAGATCATCTTCAACGTCGCGGTCTTTCCCGAGCCTGCACACGCCTGGATGAGAAGGTTGTCCTTGCCATCCATCAAAGCTTCGAGAATGGCTCTCTGGTAATGAGATGGGGTAATTCCATTGATCTTTTCTGGTATCACGGCAATCATTAAGAATCTCCTTGTTAAAAACGGGCCATGCCGGGAGAAGGAGAAGAAGAACTCCCGGCATGGCCCAAGCAACAGCTAACTGCATCGAATGCGCGCCAACGAGAGCAGATGAAGAGCGTCAGCTACGTTGTCGTCCTCTATCGTCGCGGATGGATACGACTTCCTGGCTGCTTCAATCATCATCTCCTTGTTGGCGTTCCCTTTTCCGGTGGCGTGTTTCTTTATTTCCGCCACCCCGAAGCCTTGGTACTCCACTTGATTCTGGTCACAAATGCGCTGCAGGCTGGCCAGCAACCCGCCGTAGATATGGGCGGCTTGCGTTCCTTCGTGGCGGTGGACCAGCTCATAGACCACTAAATCCACGCCGGTTGTCATGACTTCCCGAAGCAACTTCTCGAATCGGATATACCGTATCCCCGGAGATTCCCCGTGGCGCACGCTCAAGTCCCACACTCCATGGCGATGAGTGTGGTCTATCGCCCAACCGCATTTGGTCCCTAGATCGAGCGCTAGGATTTTCATGATGTCACCTTCTGCGTTTTGAACCG
>DAOTAI010000205.1:0-2778 GCA_035593865.1 Acidobacteriota bacterium | reverse complement strand
CATGGTCATTCCCTCCGAATCGGTTGCATGGCGTTGATGCGGCCGCGGCGGGCGAACCAACCGACCAGAATCATGAAGATTCCGGCAAGGGTTCCCGCGATGTCTTCACCCACGCCCTCGGGAAGGTCGAATCCGAGGACTCCCAGAATGACCGTCAGCCCGCCCGCCATCGACGCAAACGCCGCACGGATCGTGCTGGACGACCACTCACTTTTTGCATTGCTTGGGTTTACGTACATCGGTTTGCTTGACTCGTTCATGTTCTTCCTCCAAAACGTCCTGGCAAAGCACCTTTAAGCGCTTCCAGATCTCATGGCGCAGACCTTCATCCAGTCAGACTTCCTTCTGCAGGGCGAGGCGGATGAATCCAATGGCGGAATCCTGCTGATCACCGAACAAGATCGCAGTGATCCGATGACATACATCATTGAAAATCTCTTCGGCAGCGTCGCTAATTAGGATGTGTTTCTCACACGAAATCTCCGGTTGCTTCTTGCACATAGTGGCCCTCCTTACCGCTTCTGCGTGGACATGTAGTTCTTCCACCGCGCATCCATCGCGTCCGCCTCTTCGCGTTTCAGATCGCGGGCCGGTTCTCCTCCCAGGTTGCCGAACCAGATTTCGGGGGACCACTTCTCCGCCATCCCCTCGCCCTTCTGCTTCTTCTCGTGCTCGCATACGAGAATCAGGCTCGTCCGTACCTGTTCGGAGAAATCCTCCACTTTCGGATTCGACGGCAGGCCGCGGAATTCCATGGACTTCAGCTTGTCGAAGCTGAAATCCATTGACTTCTCGGAGAAGTAGATCGTGCTGGTGCGACGGATCGGCTGCTCCAACTCCACCCAATCGTTTCCCTGCTGGACGTAGAAAATCTCCCAGATAAACGAAATCTGCGGATTGTCATTGGCGCTGGCGCCCGACTTCACTTCGATCAGTCGCCCCGAATACTTGCCCGGATTCATCATTACCATGGTCTTGCCTCCTTAGAAAACTTCCACAATCGGTTTGTGGAGATATTGCCAAACGGCCTCAAACACCTTGCTGGGATCATCCGGTACGTCGATCCGTTCCGGCAACGCGAACCGGCTGCCTGCGTCCCACGCATCGCGGCGCTGGGTATAGATCACCCGATTGGTGCCGCCGATGCCTTTGCCCTTGTCCGTGGCGCGAGAACCGCGCTCGGCTTCCACCACGGTGTCATAGGTGCCGAACAGGATGCAGTCGGCCCATTTGTGCGTGGCGCCCCAGGTCCGTTCATGCACGTCGCAGATATACCTGTCGTAATCCGGCCCCGTGGGATTGTTGAATGTCCGGATTGTCGTGTGTCCCAGCAGGATCACGTTGATCCCGCGGGCCTTGATCCGGTCGAGGTTGGAGAGAAACAGCAGCCACTCGTTGACCGAGACGCGGTAGCCTTCCATGTAGTTCAGAAAACCCTTCTTGCTCCAATCGCCCCGGTAATCCCGCTCGCAGACATGCTCGTGACAAAGCCTCTCCAAACCTGTCAGGGCATCGAATACGATGTTCTTGTACGGTACTAGATCCACTTTGGCGATCTTGTCCGTCAGATTCATCAGGTGGGACCAATCCTTCAGCTCGATGGTAGCCACCGGGGGAACACGCCCCGCATTGAGCAAGGTGATATACCCGGTCTCCCGCGGCGCCATCAGTATCGCGGGTTCAGGTGAAAAAGCGCCAAACGTCGTCTTTCCCCACTTCTCGACGGCCAGAAGGATGAGGGATATGCCGCGGTCCTGACTCATCCCGGGGACAGTAAATCCCAAGTCATCAGCAGGCGTTGAACTGGGAACTGTTTGCGCCTTCGCCTTCGCCGGAGTCGGAGACGGGGCCGGAGCTGGCTTCGGTGACGCCGCTGGAGCAGGGACACTCTTCGGCGGTTGGGGTGTTGTTCCAATTCTTGGGAACGGCGCTGGGGCTGGTGCTTTGGTCATGAGTCTCCTCCAATTCCTGGTGAAATTTTTCCAGACGGACAAACCCCTCGGGAAGAGCATCCGTTTCCGGTTTGAATCCGTCTGAACACAGATTGAGATACGGGCAGGAGCTGAACGTCACACAAGCGCGGTCGTTCTTCTCCCAATAACTCGGTCGCCGGGCCAATAGGATCTGGGTCTGAATCCACAGTTCCCGGCGTATTTCCTCGATGTCGCGCTCCGTCCGGGCGATCTCCCGCCGGGCGAAGAACGTATCGGGATTGTGGACCATCAACTGATAGCATCGGGCACTGAACAAGTCGGGCGTCTCGCGGATGGAATACCCCTTGACTCCCAAGGAGAGCAATGCCTGGTCCTGATCCACCCAAATCTCACCCGGAGTCTCGGCGTCAGGAATGGCCTTGATGGGTACTTCCCTGACGATCAATTGGGCGTCGCTCCCCTGAGACAATGACGTTCGGTATTCTCCCGTATCGATCAACACGCGAGTCTCGGACTGGGTGAGTTGCCGGGGACGGATCGCGGGCTTCCGGATCACGTCGAAGATTACTCCCGTCACGTCATATCCCAGTTCCCGCGCCGCCAGCACATAGACCGACGGCTGAGCCTCCAGGCGCAACCGGCGCCAAAAGGCGGAGCCAGCATCCAGGTCTTCGCTGGTGGTCTTGCACTCCCAAATGACGAGATTGCCGCCGGGGAGACGGACCAGACGGTCAATCTTCCCCGACAGGGTGTAAGACCGCGACGGCCGCCCCGTTTCCGGGTTGTAGATCGGCACGTTGAACTCCAGCTCCGAGGCCACCACCAAGCTTCAATGGGGCCACCG
>DAOTAI010000204.1:0-8844 GCA_035593865.1 Acidobacteriota bacterium | reverse complement strand
TGGAGGCGCGCGCCAAAGTCAGAACCAGCGAAGCAATCCGTAAGTTGATGCGGCTGCAGCCACCGACTGCACGAGTCATACGGGACAATACCGAGATCGAAATCCCGGCAGACGAAGTGCGAGTCGGGGATATTGTCCTAGTCCGGCCAGGGGAAAGGGTCCCGGTCGACGGCATTGTGATCTCGGGCCAGTCTTCGCTGGATGAAAGCCTGTTGACAGGAGAAAGCATGCCGGTCCTGAAGAAACCAGGCAGCCAGGTGACCGGCGGGACCATCAACAAACAGGGAATGTTTCGGTTTGAGGCAACCCGGGTTGGAGCTGAAACCGCTCTTTCGCAGGTCATAAGGCTGGTGCAAGAAGCGCAGGCGAGCAAAGCACCCATTCAACGCCTGGCAGACACAGTGGCGGGCGTTTTCGTTCCGGTCGTCGTCTTGATCGCGGCCATTACTTTCTTCGTCTGGTGGTGGGCGATCGGACTCGGATTTACCCCGGCACTGATCCGCACCGTCGCAGTCCTTGTAATCGCCTGTCCCTGCGCGCTCGCACTCGCCACCCCGACGGCGATCATAGTGGGAACGGGACGCGGCGCCGAGCAAGGCATCCTTTTCAGAAACGCCGAGGCCTTGGAGCACGTCCGTTCGCTGCGGGTGGTTGTACTCGATAAGACAGGCACCATAACCAGGGGCCAGCCCTCGGTGACAGATCTGGTTCATGCTATCCCCCCCGAATTGCTCCCTGTTCTGCAACCTGTCCAAGACTCTGCCGGCTCCCAGGGGCCGGGGCAGTCACAAATGGCGCCTGCAGGAAAAACGCTCACGCCTGAACAGGTCCTGCTTAGACTCGCCGCCAGCGCGGAAGCCGGGAGTGAACATCCGCTCGGAGAAGCAATCGTCAACGCGGCCAAGGAACAGCGGCTGCCGCTGTCTACTCCTGAGCTGTTTGAAGCGGTCTCCGGCAGCGGAATAGTTGCCACGGTCGATGCGCATCGGGTGGTTGTTGGGAATCAGTCATTCCTGGCTGATCTCGGAATTGAACTCAACGGTCTGGAGACCGAGGCTCGAAGGCTGCAGACCGAAGGCAAGACGGTCGTATGGACCGCCCTCGGTACCACCGCTCTCGGATTAATTGCGGTTGCCGATCAGGTGAGGAGCGGATCAAAAGAAGCCGTAAAGAGCATGCAGGAAATGGGGCTTGAGGTCGTGATGCTGACTGGTGACAACTGGGAGACGGCCAAAGCAATAGCCGCCGAGGTCGGTGTCACCGAGGTACAGGCCGAAATCCGGCCGGCTGAGAAAGCGGAGCAGATCAAGAAGCTGCAAGAACAGTATGACCACCACGTGGCGATGATCGGCGACGGCATTAACGATGCCCCCGCCCTTGCACAGGCTGACGTGGGGATAGCGATTGGAACCGGGACCGACGTCGCTATGGAGACAGCCGACATTACGCTGATGCGGCCGGACCTCAATCTTGTTCCCCGCGCCTTTGCTCTCAGCCAGGCAACCTTGAGAACGATAAGACAAAACCTCTTCTGGGCCTTCTTCTACAACGTCCTTCTGATTCCGATCGCAGCCGGAGTTCTCTATCCTTTCACCGTCCTGCCCGGCTTTCTCCGCAGCCTGCATCCCGCTGTCGCCGCTTTTGCGATGGCTTTGAGCAGCGTTACGGTGGTTTTGAACAGCCTGCTGCTAAAGAGACGCTAGCGGTAAGTTCACGCTTTCTGAATCCACAGTAGACCCGCGGCCTTGACCAGAATATCTGCCTTCTTGGGCCTGATCTGGATTTCCTGTAGCGTCTCCATATGCGGATCGAAGCTGGCGGCCAGCCGATCGGCCTCCTGGCGGAGTCGCTCCTCCAGGGCTGCCCTTCTCTGTTGAACCTGCTGCAGCTTGGCGTTCGCTCGCTCGATGTCCTGCCGTTCGCGCGAGATCCGGGTGGCTCCTCTCGCCGCCGTGGTGGCTCGCCCTATCGTCCCCAGCCCCGAGCGGCTGAAGAGAGCACCAAGCAGGCCGGCGCCTACTGAAATCGCCGTCTGCAGTTTCTGTTCTCCGTACTGATGCTCCTGGCGCCGAATCTCAAGGCGGGCGGATTCCTCTTGACGGCTCAGGGTTTCGAACTGTGAAGCGTAACGCTGCCTGAGCCTGTCGAGCTCAAAATCACGCCTCTCACGGCTGAGCTGCGCCAGACGTATGCGGAAGTCCCTTTCCGACTCGTTTGGCTGCGAGACTACCTTGAAGATTTGGCTTCGCCAAAGTCGCACACTGTAGATACGAGCGAGGAAATCGCGGTAGGTACGTCCCAGATTTGCGGCCTTGAGGTTGTGGGCGCAACCTGCGGGAAGAGACGCGAAACTGCCCCCAGGAGGTGGAACTTGAGAGAATCGCTCTTCGCTTCCGGGCGGGAGCGACTGCGCGTCATCCCAGAGGAAAGCAGACACCGCTTTTTGCACAATCGGATAGACATGGGCGACGTCTTCGGAATAGGCAACCCCGTAACGGTTATCGAGCAGGCTGATACGAGCGGCAGCAAAGAAGAATGGGGTGTATATACCCGTCCCTGAATCCGCTGGAAGGAAAAACTGATTGACTTCGGGAACAAATGGAGGGCCAGATGGGACCCCGACCGCAGGCGCAGAGCTGACCGCCAGAGCGCTCTGAGGAAGTGGCGGCACGATCGCCGGCGTTGATCCCGGTTGTCGTTCCGGCACATCTCGCGATTTTGTCAGTTCCTTGATCTGATCGCGGGTCAATGGACCTGCCAGATATGAAAGCGTCCAGCGGGTCTGGAAGAGCTCCGGGCCTCGAGCGTGGACATTGTGCATGAGGAAGACCCGCTTTCCGAGACGCGACAAGAGGTCGGAAATCCTGGAGGAATCGAGTGAGGAACCGGTTCCAGCCGTGGCACTTGTAAGGCCTTCCAGCAAGCGATCCTTGTCCCTCTCGGTTTGAAGACGACCGATAAACCAGGTGCCGGTATTGGAGAGTCCCTTGTAATCGAGATCAACCGGATTCTGAGTAGCCAGGACGAGACCCAGTCCGAAGGCCCGTGCCTGCTTCAACAGGGTCAGGAAAACCCGTTTTGAGGGCGGGGAGGCTACCGGCGGGAGGAACCCGAAGACTTCATCCATGTACAGAAGCGCCCGCAGGCTGGTCGTCCCGGGTTGCGTGCGCATCCACCCAAGCACCTGGTTCAACAACAGCGTCACGAAGAACATGCGCTCAGGATCGGACAGATGCGCAATCGAGAAGATCGAAACACGAGGTTTCCCGCTTTCCGTATAGAGGAATCGGTCGACTTCCAGGGGTTCCCCTTCCATCCACGCCTCAAACCCGGGAGATGCCAGTAGATTGTTCAAAAGCATCGCCAACTCCACGCGCGCCGAAGCCGGGTAAAAGGAATCCAGATCGAAAACGCCGATTCGGCTGAGGGGAGGAGCTTGGATCAGCTGGATCAACTGAGGAAGATCGAGGGTACGTCCGGTAAGCCAAGCCTGCTCCAGGATGTTCGATATCAGAATGTGTTCGCGGCTCCTTAGCGGGTCCGCATCAATCCTGACCAGCCCCAGCAAGCTCGAAGTGGTCGTCAGAATGCGCTCGCGCAAGAGGTCCGGGTCAGCCAGCACTTGCGTGGAAGGCGGTGAAAACGACTTCAAAAGCGAAACCGGGACACCGGACATGCTTCCCGGCGTATAGATAGCAAACTCGGCCGATTGCCCGAGGCGGGCGATACGCTCCGGGGTCTGCCCCCAGTCTCCCAAGCCTTGGCGCCAAAGCTCCGCCTGTTTTGCCGCGAATTGTTCGACTGTCAAGCCGTGACGCTCGGCCTCATCTGGCTTCACCCACTTGATCAAATCGGCGGGATCCAGATTCGGAAAGTTGAGCAACAGGTTTCCAAGATCCCCTTTAGGATCAATGACAATCGCCGGAATCTGATCAATTGCTGCTTCTTCCAGGAGCCCAATACACAGCCCGGTCTTGCCGCTTCCAGTCATTCCGACACATACGGCGTGGGTGACCAGGTCGCGCGCATCGTAAAGCAGGTATTCAGGAGTCACCTGCTGTGTATCAGGATTAAACAGTTTGCCCAGATAAAAAAGGCCCAGCTTTTCAAAAGACTCCATGCATCCCTCCCGCGCGCCAGTATACCTCACCCTCGGCTCGGCGATGAATCGTGGGAGAGGGATTGGATCACGGCTCTGCACTTGTCCCGTGTCTCCCGGCGCGCCGCGGGCGAAGCCTGGAGCGAAGCGTTTTTCAGCGGAACGACCCGGCCCGTGCTCGGGGGCTAACTTTTGGATTTTCACCACCTCTCTTCGAGCACGGCATACCTCTTCAAAGACAGGTCTGGTTGAAGCGGTACGGGCCAGGTCGCTCTGCTGAAGAACGCTTCGTTCCAGACTCGGTTGCTGGCGTAGAAACGCAAGCACGGTAGAAATGGGGACGCTGGTCAGCGCTCGAATTGTGCCGGTGGCCTTCAGGTTTCAACCATGCTTCCCCTCGGTCATATTCCAGGGATCCAATGTCCGATTCAGATCTTCCAGGGGCAAAACCTGTTTCTCGGTCGCAATTTCACGAACAGTCCGACCCGAATTGAAAGCCTCTTTGGCGATCTCCGCCGCCCGGTCATATCCAATCTTCGGTGCCAGCGCAGTCACCATGGCAAGAGACCTTTCGATCATCTGCTCACACCGCTGCTTATCGGCACGGATTCCGTCCACACACTTCTCCGCCAGAACAACAGACGCATTCGACAGGAGCCCGATCGACTGAAGCAAGTTGTACGCAATAACAGGCATCATCACGTTCAACTCGAAGTTTCCGGATTGCGCGCCGATTGTGATTGTCAGATCGTTGCCTATGACCTGGGCGGCAACCATGGTCACTGCCTCTGGTATAACCGGGTTGACTTTTCCCGGCATAATCGAGCTTCCCGGTTGGATCGGCGCCAGCAGAATCTCACCCAGACCGCAACGGGGACCGGATCCCAACCAGCGAAGATCGTTGGCTATTTTCATCAGGCTGCAAGCCAACACTTTGAGCATACCGCTCGTTTCAACTTCCGCATCGCGAGCCGCAAGTGCTTCAAACCGGTTTTGAGCCTCCTCAAACCGCAGACCGGTCCACTGGTTCAGTTTCTCGATGACTTTTGCCGGAAAACCAGGGGGGCAATTAAGTCCCGTTCCTACCGCTGTTCCCCCTATTGCCAACTGCGACAACCGAGGCTGTACGTCATTCAGACGACCAAGCGCAAGGCTCATCATCGTCGCGTAACCGGAGAACTCCTGGCCGAGCCGAATGGGTACGGCGTCCTGCAAATGCGTTCGCCCGATCTTAACGATCGAGTCAAATTCCTCGGCCTTCCGAGCCAAGGATCTTTCCAGTCTTTTCACGGCGGGGATCAGTCTTTTCTGGAGTTCTTCCATTGCGGCAACATGAATTGCCGTAGGGATAACGTCGTTGCTCGATTGCCCCAGGTTCACATGATCGTTCGGATGTATTTCCCGAGACCCTATCCGGCCGCCCCGGATCTCAATGGCGCGGTTGGCGATCACTTCGTTGGCATTCATGTTCGTCGAGGTGCCGGAGCCGGTTTGGAAAATATCGACCACGAACTGATCGTCAAGCTTGCCCTCAATGACCTCATCAGCTGCCGCGATTACGGCGGCGGCGATAGAAGCCTCGAGCAATCCCAACTCTTGGTTTGTCTCTGCCGCAGCCTTCTTAATCAACCCGATAGCACGGATAAAAGGCCTCGGCACGCGCAAGTCGCTGATGGGAAAATTCAGAACCGCGCGCTGGGTCTGGGCGCCATAATAACTGGAGGCCGGCACTTGCATTTCTCCCATTGAATCTTTTTCGATACGGTAGTCGGGCATCGTAATCTCCTTCACCTGAAGGGTTTTGTGGTTGGGGCAGTCCCAGTATTATCCATAGTAGTCAGCCGGGAACATTTGATCCAGAGTGTTTCAACCGCATCACCCCGCTCGTCCACCTTCGGACGGACTCGATTCCCCCTGGGCTATAATAAGGATCACCCCATGAACATGAGCGATCGCAGAGGCTCGATTTCGAGTCACAGGGTATTCTCGCTTTCAACGCTGTACCTGTCGGTTCACACTGGTTGCGATTGCCGCTGCGTCATGTGCGATATCTGGAAGGCCGATAAGAACGGCGTCGAAATATCGCCAGTGCACTTGCAGTCATACGTCAACGACATCAGGGACCTTCACGTCAGAAAAGTGGTTATCTCAGGAGGAGAGCCACTCAAGCAGAGCAACTTGTGGCCCTTTTGCAGGGCACTGCGCCAGGAGGGAGTGAAGGTTGTTTTGTGCAGTACGGGGCTCTTGGTTGAACGCAACGCAGCCGAAATTACCTCGTCCTGTGACCAGCTGACGGTCCCGCTTCATGGGAGTCCCGCCGTCCACGATCGGATCATGCAACGGACCGGGTGCGCCGAAATGCTGGCAACCGGCGTAAGAACTGTTCTCCGCTGTCGTCCGGATTTTCCGGTTTTCGGCCGGAGCGTGGTTCAAAAGTTCAACTGTGATGAACTCCAAAACGTTGTCCGCTTCGGCGTGGAAATGGGTTTGAGAGCGGTTTCGTTCCTGGGTGCGGACGTAACCAGCACGGCTTTCAACAGACCGATACCCTGGGATGAGCCCAAGATCGCTCAGGTTGCCTTAAGTCACTCCGACCTGTGCAAGCTGTCACGCTCAATTGAGACACTGCTGACCGACTTTTCGAGGGAATTCGAGAGCGGCTTTATCCTCAACAGCCCGAGCCAGCTATGGGATATATTCCGGTACTACAAGGCGCTCCTCGGTCAAGGTGAATTTCCCCCGATCCGATGCCGAGCTCCATGGAAATCAGCAGTCATTGAGGCAGATCAATCTGTGCGTCCCTGCTTCTTCCAGCCCTCCTATGGGAAGGTCGGAGATCAGAGCCTGCTTGCGGTTTTGAATTCGAAGACGGCCGTTCGTTTCCGGCGAGAGCTGAAAGTCACCCGGAACGAGATCTGTCAACGATGCGTTTATGCTGAAAACCGTGCAGTCCCTTTTGAGTGATCGTTCAGAAGGTATGAACAAAGCGGTCTGCTTATCCGCGTTATCCGTGTAACCCGTCCTATCCGCGGGTTTGGTACCCACGGATAGGACGGATTACACGGATAACGCGGATAAGCAGGCCGCTTTGTTTTCATAGGGTCGCCGACTCTCTGCGGGTCTATTTCTTCGGCGGCTTGGAGGGTCGCATCTCGATGCGGCTCGTCAGGCACCTCGGATGTCGTTTTAGAGTCTGAATGACGACTTCGGCGACATCTGCTGGAGCGAGCTTCCATGACGCCTCGGCCGATCCTCTCCCCGTGCCGAAATCCGTATCGACACTGCCAGGCATAATGTACGCCACCTGAATATCGTCGTGACGCACTTCCTGCATGAGCGCCTCACTAAAGCCTACCGCCCCGAACTTGGACGCGTTATAGGCTGCTCCACCCGCAAACGCATTCTTCCCAGCCAGACTTGCTATGTTAATGATGAATCCGCCGCCGGCCCTTTTCATATGAGGCAAAGCCATATGACAGCAGTAGTAAAGGCTGTCGAGGTTCGTACTGATGGTTGATCGCCACTCCTCAGGGCTCAAATCCTCGACGTTTTTGAAAATCCCGATCCCCGCGTTGTTGATCAGGATATCGATACCCTGCCACTGTTCGACGCAGAAACTAAACAGCGTCTCGACTTCTTCCAGCTTGCCGACATCGCAGGCCTTCCCCAGAATGCGGCCCTTGTGTTCCTTTTCCAACGCCGCAACCACCTTTTCGATATCGCGAGTGTTTCTGGCCGTTATAAGAACCTTGGCTTGTTCGGCTAGAAGCGCTTCAACGATGGCTCGACCAATTCCTTTGGTGCCTCCGGTGACAAGCGCTCGTTTTCCTTTGATATCCATGCTCGTCCTCTCTATGATTCTAAAGGATTTCCGGGTGTCAGACCGGTTCCTCTCATGATAAAGCAAAAATGTGAGCCGAACCACGGTAGTCCAAATCACTTTGTCGGCATCATAGAGGACGAGGGGGGATCGTTCTTTCGTAGTAGTGAGCGACCGGTTACGGTCCTTTCCAAAAGGGGAGTCGTTGAGATGACAAAATTGAGAACTGTTGTCTGTGCCTTTGCCCTTGCCATCGCAGGTTTCCTTTCCGTGCATGCGCAGGTTACGAAGATCACCAATCCATCCGCTTTCGACCAAAACTCTGTCACGCTTGACTTCCAAGAGTATCAGGCGGATATTCTGGCGTGCGATATATTTGGCAAGTGGGGTTTGAGCTTTCAGAATAACGGCGACGCCCCCAGGATCGCTATGGTCATCCCTCCTATCGGAGGCGCTGAGGCGGACCGGGTGCTTCTAAACCAGTCAAGCCCGGATTTGCCCCTTGTTATCAACTTTAAATTCCCTGTGTCGAGAGTCGGCTTCTATGCCTCCAACGGCTCTTCCTCCACCGCAGTCGTCCTCACGGCTTTTGATCCACTGGGCACCAAGCTCGGAACGGTGACCGAGAACGGGCTGGCCGAAGAGAAATTCATCGGTATCTCGACAACTTCGAACCGTGGAATCGCCAAACTGCTGGTCGATTACGGGGGGGCAGCCGAACAGATCGACAACATCGTCTTCACTTACGTTGACCGTCCTCAGTTCAAGACCTATCTGGCACAGGTTGGCGATGCCAAGGACATGCTTGAGACGATCCTCGTGATCTCGAATCTGACGAACTCTACGGCGACGGGCGAGTTGCGACTCTTCAGCAGCAACGGCACCACCATGACTGTCAAACTGGGCGGCCAGAGCGGCACCGTTT